>CALHBQ010000479.1 GCA_937930815.1 uncultured Saprospiraceae bacterium
TCACCCATTCTTCTAATAATATTCTATTGTGATAATCAGGAATTGCAAGAATTTGCTTTTCAACAATTTTACCTTCATTTGATAAAATCATTTCTCCATTTTCAATTTTTCCTAAACTTTCTATCCGCCTCTTTGTGAGAATGGTAATAAAATAGGATCCAGGATCCGAGTAATTCCAATATTCCCATCGGAGCGAATTTTTCCTCGTTTTTTTGTTAGTTTTATTCATAGATATGCTTTTGCAAAGTTTAAGTTTTGCTTTCTATGTAGCCTTCCAGTAAGGGCAATTCATGGATTGCCCTTACTGGAAGGAGATAAGCGAAGTGCTACGCTTTCAACTCAACCAATGCTCCTTTTTTCACCTCCTCTACAATCTCAGGATTGAGCAAAGTAGAAACATCTCCCAATTTAGAAACATCTCCTTCCGCTATTTTTCTTAGAATTCGACGCATGATTTTTCCTGAACGAGTTTTGGGCAAACCGGGTACAATTTGAATCAGATCAGGTTTTGCAATTGGGCCAATTTCTTTTCTAACGGTATCACAAATTCCTTTTCGAAAAACTTCAACATCTTCTCCAGTATCAGCCGTAATTACATATGCATAAATCCCTTGCCCTTTGATATCATGAGGGTATCCGACTACTGCAGATTCAACGACACCAGCATGCGCATTGATGGCATTTTCAACCTCAGCAGTACCGATTCTATGACCAGAAACATTGATGACGTCATCGACTCTTCCAATGATTCTGTATTGACCATCTTTGTTACGGCGAGCACCGTCTCCAGTGAAATATTTGTTTTCAAAAGCAGAAAAATATACCTGCCTGCATCGTTCATGATCGCCATAAGTTGTGCGTATCATTGAAGGCCAAGGATACTTAATACAGAGCAATCCTTCCACGTCATCCCCTTCGACTTCTACCCCATTTTTATCTACCAAACAAGGTTGAATTCCAGGCAATGGCAAAGTCGCTAAGGTTGGCGGACAAGGCGTCACTCCTGCAATTGGCGTAATCATAATTCCTCCTGTTTCGGTTTGCCACCAAGTATCTACGATTGGGCATTTACCTTTACCGATTTTTTGGTCGTACCAATGCCATGCTTCTTCGTTAATGGGTTCTCCGACGGTTCCCAAAACTTTGAGGGAACTCAAATCATAATCATTCGGACAATCATCACCACAAGCCATCAAAGCACGTATCGCAGTTGGCGCAGTATAGAATTGATTGACTTTTAGCTTTTCGCAAATTTCCCAAAAACGTCCTGGATTTGGATAGGTCGGAACGCCCTCAAACATGACTGTTGTCGCTCCCGCCAACAATGGCCCATAAACGATATAGGAGTGTCCCGTAATCCAACCAATATCTGCGGTACACCAATAAACATCGTCTTCTTGATATTGGAAAACATTTCGGAAAGAGTAACAAGTGTAAACCATATAACCGCCGCAAGTATGAACGACTCCTTTCGGTTTTCCAGTCGAACCAGAAGTATATAAAATGAACAACATGTCTTCTGAATCCATTACTTCTGCCACACAGGTAGGTTCTTTCCCTTCCAATTCTTCATGCCACCATTTGTCGGTTTTAGCATTCCAATCTACACTTCCACCTGTGTTTTTATGACATAAAATGGTCTCAACAGATGGGCATCCAATCGCCATCGCATCGTCGACTACTTTTTTTACTAAAATGCATTTTGGGCCACGATTATTATAGTCTGAACAGATGATCATTTTTGCCGTAGCATCATTGGTTCGATCAGCCAATGCTTGTGCTGAAAAACCTGCAAAAACCACTGAATGAACCGCGCCAATTCGTGCACAAGCGAGTACTCCGATTGCCAATTCAGGAACCATCGGCATATAGAAAATGACTCTATCACCCTTTCCTATTCCATTGGCTTTCAATGCATTAGCTGCCTTACAAACTTCTGCATGTAATTCTCGATAGGTATAATTTTTAGTTTCTTGATTAGCTTCGTTTGGCTCCCACATCAAAGCAATTTTATCTCCTCGCGAAGCTAAATGTCTATCCAAACAATTCTCTGTGATATTCAATTGAGCGCCTGTAAACCACTTTACGTTCGGCTCTTTGAAATTCCATTCTACTACTTTTTCCCAAGGCTTTCGCCAAAAAAAAGAGAGTGCTTGCTCTTCCCAGTATTGCTCTGGATTTTCTACTGAGCGAGCATATTCTTTATGGTATTGTTCGAGTGATGTTATTTGAGTGGTCATCTTTTTATTTTGGTGGACTAAAGCTGTAAATGTAAAAAGGATTTTTTATTACTTCATTTTTTTTGAACCATATAAGGCATTTAAGAAAAACCAACTCAAAAAAATAGAGGTGAGAATGCATGCATTCTCACCTCTATCAAAACTTATATGACCTTTTATGCCTTATATGGTTTAATAATTTCTACTCCAAAATCAATTTCCCAGAATCCAACCATTGTCCACCACTACTAATTTTATAAAAATAAACGCCTGTTGGTTGGCCATCTGTTTGCCATTCTGTTTTTCCGTTTGCTCCACGTATTTCTTTGATTTTAGCGCCAAGCGTATTGTAAATTTCTATTTTAAAATCAGTGAACTCAGTTGATTTATTTTCAAACCAAACCACGTCTTTTGCTGGATTTGGAAACACCTTAACATATTGATTATCAGACAGTTCTGCTGTTGAGGTTGGGCCATTTGTTATTTGAAGATTATCTAACAAATGAATATTTCCCATATCATTATTTCCTTGTGCAAAGGCGACAATATTACCAAACAGGGTAAAAGAATTCAATGTAATTTGTCCATTAAAATCTTGAGGAAGTGGGATATTATGCCTCACCACTTCGCCTTCATTCTGATCCATAATCATGATGGGTTCAAAATCTGGATCAGTTGTAGAAACTGTAAATATTGAGGAGAATTCTTTAGGAATATTATAAGTATTTTCAATCGTAAATTGAGTCAAATCGAATGAAAGTGTTGGGTCATCCATCCCTCTCATATCAACACAAATCTGCGCTTTACTATCATAGCCCTCATGCTCTTGTAAAATTTTTCGAAGGTTTTGACAATCTCTCGATATACCGATACTCCCAGGGCTGGTCCCTGAAAAACCAAGCACCTGTTCACCATTATACTGCACTAATCTAACAATTGTTTTTCCATCTCTATCTAAAAACAAATCGGGGTCATTATCCAAATCAAAATCATTGAAATTTTCTGAATAATCACTTGGTGATTTTTTGAATAATAGACTCTGCCCCATAGTACTGTTATTATTCGAATTTGCATCCGAGTAATCTAAACTTCCTGAAAAGTGAAATTCGCCGTTTTCAACAATTGAGATTGGTAAATTGAAATTTTCTCGGTGTCTATTGTTTTGATTTAAATCATTTGGCAATGTAAAAACGATAGCCGTGTCGATTGAAGAAATTTGCAAATCAACTTTCATCTCCGTACCTGCCGGTATCATCAAGCAACCCTCATTTCTTATATCAATTCGAAGTGTAAATTCGTCTGGTGCGCAAATCACATTACCCACTCTTTGTATTTGCAAGACTGCATCCGGCATATCATATTCCGTTACAAAAACTTCTCTTCGATCATT
>CALHBQ010000480.1 GCA_937930815.1 uncultured Saprospiraceae bacterium
ATACGAGCATCTCCATCTCCACCACCTGATTGGGTCGCATACGCACCTGGGGTCGAATTCAGAATCATTGGGATATCTTGAGAAGCTAATTCTTCTTGCAATTTTAAAGTTGGAATATTGGAAAAAGCAACTGGTGTTCTACGCTCTATTGCAATATCGGCTGTGACGACAATTTCATCGAGCATCGCCAAACTCAATTCAATATCAATTTTTTGATTTTGAAAAAGGTCAATTCTTTGCTCAACAGCTTCATAACCCACGTATGAAAAAACCAAATCATGCGTGCCTTTAGGCAGTACCAATTCGTAATTCCCATCAAAGTCAGTAACGGTTCCGATTTCACCCGAAAGAATGGTTGCTCCGATGAGCGTTTCGCCCGTGTTATCATCAGTGAGCGTACCGCTGATTTTGAAAGTCTGACTGTGAATATTTATTAGAAAGAAAAAGGAAAAAAGGGTAAGGCAGGTTTTTCTCATGCTCAAATTATTGAATTGCAAATCTTTGTAAAATAAAGATTAGGAGATGAAAAAGTGTCGGACAGCTTTAAGGTGCCCGACACTTTTTAGGAGTTCATTTTTTATCTTTTTACTAATTTCTGAACAGAAATTGCATCATTTTCAAACCCAACTTTTACCACCAAAAATCCTTTCAAATCGGAAGAAAGATTAGCTTGAATGGTTTGATTCTGTCCATCATATTTTTGATTAAAAACCATTTGCCCAGTCAAATTAAATATCTGAACAGAACGAATTGACGCGTCACCTTTTACCACTAACTCACTGTCAGTCAACGGATTAGGAAACATTTCAAATTTTATGGTATTAAAATTAGAAGTACTGACTGTATTTGGGTTGAAACCACAATCCCCTGCAAATCCATCTGTAGGAGGATTAGGATCACAATCACAAACATGTTGTCCCAAAAAGCAAAAGGTATTCTTAAACCAAGAATCCCAACCAGTACCATCAAAAGTTCCACCTTGAGAAAATACGACTTGATTGATATCACTTCTACCAGCAGTTTCTTGAGGTTGACGAATCAATGTTCTATCCTTTGTTAACCAAAATCCTTCTGGACTCACCCACGCGTCTTGCATAATGGAATTTTCGGGATTTTCTCCAATGACTCCAATGACATCTAAAATATTGTCACCAGTCATGGAAAGTTCTTTTCCTTTCAAAAGAGCCATCGCATCATTTCCATTAAAGTACATGGTACGATTGGTTGCGTAATCGGGACATAGGAAGATATCTGCTTTTCCTTGTAAATCATAACGCTCGTTATATTCAGTTCCAAAAAGCGCATTTCCATCCAAATATTGTGGGCCAACGATTGGATTACCACTATTATCCAAGACTGGATCCATTGTTACAATATCACGCACTGTGTCGATCAGATTGTAACCATTCCAAGCAGGTTTGTCAAATTGAGTATCCCAATCTGCAGTATCTGTCAAATCCACTACCACCACAAAAACATCGTAAGGATCGAGCATTACGTTTGGTAAAGAAATTATGTATGCTGGAGTTGCTGTTTCAGGGTCAGCCACAGTACTACCGTTTGAAAAACGGGCAATTGAATAGGAACTTAGGTTGATCGCAGCATCAGTCGGATTGTAAATTTCTAATGCTTTGTTATTAGCATAACCTTCTACATATTCAGAAAAGAAAAGGTCGGTACAGCCTTGACTGTATGAAAAATTGGTAATCACAAAAAGAGAAAAAGTAAGGAGTAGAATTTTTTTCATTTTAAAAAACTTAAATAGTTAAGAATTATATTGGAGAGACTTAAACCAAGAGTAAAGATAGGATCATCTTTTGGAAGCAAAGAACCTAAAATTGTCAAATACTAATTAAATCAAAACATTTCTTTATTGAGTTAAAATGATTCTTTTTTTGTTTTTTTGCGCGCTACTTGAGGACAGATTGACGTCTCAATTCGTTGTAAGTAAGCAAATAAAAAATAATACTTCGCATGAAAAAATATACACTGGTTCTAACTCTCTCACTCTCAGCATTTTATGTCTTGGCGCAAGATTTTGGAACTGGGGTTAGGTTTGGACAAAACTGGTCTACCAATACAATTTCTGAAATTTTTAAAGATCCTGATTCTACTGATGCATATGTTACGGGGCTTTCCGCAGCTGCAATCTTTGATTTTAAAATAAATAAATACACTGCTTTTCAACCAGAAATCCGCTACTCTGAAAGTGAAACTGGGTATGCCTTAGCTCCTGATAGTCTCAGTGAAATGGGTTTAGTTTTTAGTAAAATTGAAATCCCGACCTTATTTAAGGTAAAGGTAGGGACAGATGTTTTGAAAATAAATCTTTTGGCAGGACCAAATTTTGCATTTATAAACAATGCCTATAATGAGGTAAGAAGTACAAATCCTGAGGATCCTACTGTTGAAAAAACGGACATAGACAAAAGCACCTACAATAGTTTTGAATATAGCAATATAGCAGGATTTGGTTTGACAATCATCTTTAACGATTTCGCGCTCTTTGCTGATTATCGTTATAATTTCAAATTTAGAAAATTCAATTCCGTTCGTCAAAATGGATTTATTAATAACTTAGGTTCCAATATTGGAGGTGGGTTTATCTTTTATTATTAACTAAAGCGTACTTCGAGTGAAGCCGAGAAGCACATGCATGGAAATTTAAGCTCCGCTCTCGTGCTTCTCGGCTTCGTTCTAAGTACAGATTGGTGCATAAAAAAAACTCGCTGCGATTTCCGCAGCGAGTTTTTTAATTATAATTCGTAGAGTTATATTATTTTAAAACATCCGCTACAATATCAGCCGCTTCTTGCAAAAGAATCGCTGATTTCACTTCTAAACCTGACTCATCAATCAATTTCTTAGCGATGTCTGCATTGGTTCCTTGCAATCTTACGATGATTGGAACTTTAACGTCTCCTATGTTTTTGTACGCATCCACAACGCCTTGGGCTACTCTATCACATCGAACAATACCACCGAAGATGTTAATCAAGATTGCTTTTACTTTTGGATCTCTCAAAATGATACGGAAAGCTTTTTCAACTCGTTCTGCATCAGCAGTACCTCCTACATCTAAGAAGTTAGCAGGTTCTCCGCCTGACAATTTAATGATATCCATTGTTGCCATTGCCAAACCTGCTCCGTTGACCATACACCCGACGTTTCCGTCAAGGTTTACATAATTAAGGCCAAAGCTTTTTGCTTCTACTTCTACTGGATCTTCTTCGTCTGTATCTCTCAATGCCGCCAAATCTGGGTGACGGAACAATGCATTATCATCTAAAGCAACTTTACAATCTACTGCAACCATTTCTTCATGGCCGTTGAGCATGGCCGGGTTGATTTCAAACATACTTGCATCTGAACCAACGAAAGCTGCATATAATTTTGTAATAAACTTAGACATTGATTTGAATGATTGTCCACTCAAACCTAAGTTAAAAGCAATCTTTCTTGCTTGAAAACCTTGCAAACCCATGTGAGGGTGAATCCATTCTTTATGAACCAAGTGTGGCGTCTTTTCTGCTACTTCCTCGATATCCATTCCACCTTCAGAAGAATAAATGATTACGTTACATTTCTTCTCTCTATCCATCAAAACAGAAACATAGAACTCTTTACATGACTCGAAAGTAGGCACGTAACAATCTTCTGCGACTAAAACTTTTCTTACCAATTTACCTGGACCATCAACACCTCCTGGCGTTTGAGGCGTCTTTAACATCATTCCGATGATGTTGTCAGAATGCTCCATTAATTCTTCCATATTCTTTGCCAACTTCACTCCTCCGCCTTTTCCACGACCACCTGCATGGATTTGTGCTTTTACCACAGCCATTTTACTTCCGTATTCAGCATTGACTTTTTCAAAAGCATCAACTGCCTCTTCGACATTCGTTGCAACAAAACCACGTTGAATAGTAACGCCGTAACTTGCTAAAAGCTCTTTTCCTTGATATTCGTGTAAATTCATTTTTAGACCTTTTTTTGATTAGGCCGCAAATGTAAGTTTTCATAATGGGTTAGCAAAAAAGTGATGGATTAGATTTTTAATTTATTTAATTCAAAACCCTACTTTAAATCATCCGTTTTAATGTTTTTTATACATTTGCGTCATAATTCAAATAAAATATCAATTAAATTCTATGGGTGCCATTATATTTTGGGGATTAATTTCAGTCTTCTTTTCCTTTTTATGTTCTATTCTTGAGGCAGTACTTTTAAGTGTAACGCCTAATTTTGTTTCCAAAGAAGCAAGGAATGGCACATCAACTGGAATAATGCTTTCTAAATACAAGGAAGATATTGATCGTCCTTTATCCGCTATTCTGACTTTAAATACGATTGCCCACACAGTCGGTGCGATTATGGTCGGTGCAGCTGCAGGGGATTATTTCGGTGAAAACTTTATTGATCTTGGGTTTATGATGTTGAGCTACGAAACCATTGTAGCAGTTGTCATGACGCTTGTCATTTTATACTTTTCGGAGATTATCCCAAAAACAATCGGTGCGAACTACTGGGAGTCTTTGGCTCCTATTACTGTTTCTACACTAAAAGTTTTAATGTTTGTATTAGCTCCTTTGGTTTGGGTAAGCAAGTGGATTACCAAGTATCTAAAAAAACCACAAGTTCAATCTGTATTGAGTCGAGGAGATTTTGCTGCAATAGTAGAAGAAGGTAACGAATCTGGAAGTTTGGATGAAGCGGAAGCAAAAATCATTAAGAATCTACTCCATTTTGAAAAGCAAACGGTTCGAGATATTATGACTCCGAAAACCGTTGCTTTCATGGCGCAAGAAGATGAAATCATCAATGGTTTTTATAAAGAACAAATGCCAATTCGGTATTCGAGGATTCCGCTTTATGGAAAAACGCGCGATGATATCACGGGTGTTATTTTAAAAGATGACCTCCTCCAAAAAGTAGCAGATGATGATGGAACAGGCAGTTTGAAATCATTGGTCAGAAAAGCGAATTTTGTTCAAGATGACACAAAGTTGCCTGAATTATTCAAATCATTGACTAAAGAGAAAAATCACCTTTTTGTAGTAACGGATAATTTTGGAGCGGTCGTTGGATTGGTTTCAATGGAAGATTTGTTTGAAACTTTATTGGGTCAAGAAATCGTTGATGAGTTTGATAATGTAGAAGATTTGCAAAAATTAGCTCAAAAGAAATGGGCTGCAAAAAATAAAAAAGGTTGATAAATTTTCCAATAAAAATTGATTCCAACTGGAATGTAAATGGACTTGAAATCTCTGATTTCAAGTCCATTTGTGTTTACGTGCAAAACTTGCCTTATGGTCGAAATGCCAGTCGATTCCAACCTGAATTGGTGATGCAAGAAGCAAGAGGCACCTGTAGTTCCAAACATGCATTTTTGAAAATGGTCGCTGAGCAAAATGAACATCCTGAAGTCAAACTGATTTTAGGAATTTTCAAAATGAATCACTTGAATACACCTGGTATTAGAAATGTTTTGGTCAATGCCAAAATGGATTTCATGCCAGAAGCACATTGCTATCTCAAAATCAGAAATGAACGATTTGATTTTACAAACACCGAATCTGATATTTCAAAAATTAAAAAAGACATCCTTTTAGAAAAAGAAATAACTCCGCAGCAAGTGGCTGAGTTCAAAGT
>CALHBQ010000481.1 GCA_937930815.1 uncultured Saprospiraceae bacterium
CACGTATTTGTCTCACTGTAAATCGATTGGTAATTGGTAAAGTCGCATTTACAAAATCAAACAACCGTCGATTTTTGGAACGATTCCAAGTTAGTTGATTGACCCGTCTTCCTCCGGCAGTTCGTTCATATGGATCAAATCGAGCGGTGATAGCAATATTTAAAAAATTTCGAAACCAATTACCCCGCAGTCGAGCAGAAATCGGAGACCACTCCAAAGAGTCGGCTGCAAAGTTGTAATTTCCATTAAATGACAATTCCTCCAATAGATTCTTGTATTGCATGGAGGAATCTCGATCTAAGAATTTAGCTTGAAATACATTGGACATTCCATAACCTACTGCGAACTGTTCACCTGAAATATTGGGCGTACCATATAATCCACCAGGAACAAATCTGCTGTACCCTTCAAGGGAATCAATATCAAAACGATTATCAAAACGGACGCTGTCAATAAATCGTTTTTGGTTGTAATTTGGAGAATAATTGAGCGAAACAGTAGGTTTCCCAAAATGACGAATCCCTCTCAATTTTCCTTTTTTAAATAAAATCGTACTAAAAACATCAAACGAAGTACTCACTCCTCCACTCATCTGCAAAGCATTGGCCCAAGTGTCGAGGGTATCAATCGTTTGTTCTCCATAAAGCGTATCGTAGTTAATTGTAAAAGCTGCTGGATCGTCGATTTGAAAAGTAGTATCGCGAGGAATTATCTGGGTTCTCGGATCAAAATTAATTTTTCGCAACTTCGGTAATAAGGTGTGTGAAATATTAAAATTTGGCGTTACTCTGAAATATTTGAGGAGGTTAAAAGTGGTATTCCCATCCAATCTATGTTGCGCGCCGTAATCCATCTCATCTAAGATTTCTAATGCCGAACCTTTCAAAAACGTACTATCTGTTGACTGATACCGATTTTTTGCATTCGCTTTGTAGGTAAATCCAATTTTTTCAAACCAACGCTCCGCTCCTATCGCATTTTTTCTTTTGAAAGGATAAACCCTTCTCATATTAAAATCGAGATTGGGAAAATTAATGGTAATGAGTTCAGTCCGATTGTTTTGATTGTGATCAAAAGACGCTGTAAAATTCCAAGGTTGATCAAGCGGTGTGTAAGTAAAATTCAAACGAGAATTCAATTCATTATTCAAAACACTTCTGGCGTCGTTTCTAAAAGTCCGTTGATAATCACCAATTGATAGATTAATATTTCCACCAAAAAACCGCGTCGGATGCGCTGTTCTTGCTTGATTATGGCGCCAAACAATATTGTAGGAATTTGATTTTATAATGGAAGCATCACTTTGTTCTTCTGGAACAGACCCGTAATCAAAACTAAAGGTACCATCGTATTTATATCGTTTCTTATATTGGGAACGAGCATGAAATCCCCATCTATTTTTAACATAATAATCAGCAGTCAACTGCAAATTGAAATGCTCCCCTATCGGCGTAAAATATCCGATATTAGAAATTCCGAATCCATATCGAGGATCAAATTCATAATCTCTCGGAATAATAACTCCCGCTTGCGCTGTACTCGCAATTGGAAAAAATCCAAACGGCAACCAAAGCGGCGTTGGCACTCCTCCGATTTCAATATTGGATGGGCCAACGACAACTGTTTTATTAGGAATAATTTTTTGCTTGTTACTTCTGACGCCATAGTGTGGATGATCCAAATTACAGGAAGTAAAAATGGCGTTTTTACTATAAATCACATCATCGGTATGGGTCGAGTCTTGCGGATCATGGGCGACAAATTTCCCTTTTGAAGAAAGCACATAAACATCATTTTGAATGGAAGTCGCATCCGAAATGATTCCTTTTCTGGTTTGAAAATTATATTTGATGTGCTTTGCAGTAAAACTCTCTCCTCCATCCGAAAAAACGGGGTTACCAGCCAAATTACCCAAACTATCTTTTTGACCTGTTGCGGTAACAATATTTGATGACCAATCGAGCAAAATGTAATCCGCCTTCAATTCTATTGTAGAATATTTAACAGAGGCATTTCCGTATAAATAAATCTTTTTGTGCTTGATATCGTAGATCATCGAGTCGTCTGCAACGTATTCGACAGGTGCATCAAGGGCATCGTTCGACACTTTGTAGGTAGGACGTGCGGGTACAATCGAATCAT
This sequence comes from uncultured Saprospiraceae bacterium, assembly GCA_937930815.1. Taxonomy (GTDB): domain Bacteria; phylum Bacteroidota; class Bacteroidia; order Chitinophagales; family Saprospiraceae; genus JAGQWW01. Next base: position 2,143 of record CALHBQ010000481.1, read on the forward strand.
TTTGTACCAACAGACTATCAGCTACTGGCAAATCAACAGTATCAATTGGTACAGTTTGTCCAATCAAAACACTGTTAAATGCTAATATTGATATAAAGGCTATGTAGAACTTTGCTTTCAATTAATTATTTACTTTATTTTGCAGTTCATCAATAAAAACGAAACTACTTTTTTTTAATATACAAGTACATTGTAATTTGATTGTAAAAAAGTGCGAATATAACTATGATGAAAACTTTCTTGTTTATTCCGACAATTTTCATTGGCCTTTGGCTGTCTACTCCCCTTCAGTTTAACTTTCCGCTAACATCGGAGACTGAAATTTTAACAGAAACCACCGCCGAAGACTGCTCACATACCATTATTGGTTCTTTTCCAGATTTAGATTTTCCTCCTAATTATAAAGTCAAAACCATCGTCATTGATGCTGGTCATGGTGGTCGAGATGGAGGATGCAGCGGTACCAATTCCCAAGAAAAGGTAATTACGCTAAAAATCGCAAAGAAACTCAAAGCTGGCCTAACGCGGCAATTTCCAAATATGAATATTTATCTGACGCGAGATAAAGATGTTTTCATACCGCTCCATAAAAGAGCAAAATTTGCTAATGCAAGCAAAGCGGATTTATTTCTTTCCATTCATTGCAATTATATTCCTAAAGCAGATCATATACATGGTTCAGAGTCTTACGTACTGGGTATCCACAAAGCGGAGGCGAATCTAAATGTTGCAAAAAGGGAAAATGACGTTGTTTACTTGGAAGAAGATTATGAGCAAAATTATGGCGTTGATCCAAATTCACCTGCTGGTCATATTTTACTTTCTGCTTTTCAAAATGCAAATATGGAACAAAGCATCCTTTTTGCTGAAAAAATTGAAAATCGAATCAAACACCAAACGCCTCACAAAAGCCGTGGGGTAAAACAAGCCAACTTCCACGTTTTGAGAGAAACTACCATGCCAAGCGTTTTATTGGAAACCGGGTATTTGAGTAATGCGAAAGATCAAGCTTATTTGCTCACTCAAAAAGGTCAGGATGATATCGTTACCTCAATCATGCAAGCACTTTTTGATTATAAAATTCAGGTTGAAGGAAATTCTAAACCGAATAGAATAGCTTATCAGCCTGTCCCAGCAGCCCCCAAACCAACTCCAGTAAAAGTTGAACATCAACCAGCAATTCAGGTAATAACGAAGGCTGCTACCTCTAATCCAATTCCAACTACAAATAAAGTTGTTACACAAGAACCGGCGCCACAAATGCGCACAGTTGAAAAAAACGAGATTTTGGTTTATGAGAAAAAAGTTAATTACAAAGTACAAATCGCAGCTTCAAAAAGCCATATTAGTATCAAAAACGAGTGGAAAGACTTGGGTTATTTGATTGAGGTGGTCGAAGAAAATAAACATTTAAAATATCAGATTGGCGGCTTTCGCACCTATAAATCAGTACAAAAAGCGCTGAATAATATTTCTGCTAAAGGATACAAAGAATGTTTTGTTGTAGCTTATAGCAATGGAAATAGGATTTCACTTTCAGAAGCAAAAGTGCTTTCTGGGGAATAATTGAGGAGACTTTATAAGATCTTTCCTAATACGAGTTTCGAATCCTTTTGAAAATAGCCTTAAGAATTTCCATATTTGCACTCGAAAAATATTTTCATCTAATCTATTAGAATGTCACGCGAAGTTAAAATTGGGCTTTTTGCCGTCATAGCACTTACCATTGCTTATTTAGGATATAATTTCCTACGTGGCAAAGACCTTTTCAGTAGTAATAATCTATTCTATATAGAATATACGAACGTGGATCAGTTACAAAACGGTGCGCCAGTTTTAGTCAACGGTTTATCAGTCGGTAGTGTAAAAGAGATTTACCTTAAGCCAGATGACTATAATTTGATTATGGTTGAAATTGAGGTCAGAGGTGATGTCAATGTTCCAAAAACGACTTTAGCCGAAATTGTTCCAACTGGTTTGATGGGTGGAAAAGGTATCCAACTAATTTTTAATGGTACATGTAGTGGACCAGATTGCGCCTTAAGCGGAGAATATCTGAAAGGTGCTGTCAAAGGACTTTTGGACAGCTATGTTGGCGTCAAAAAATTGCAAGAATATACTGATGTGGTGCAGGTTGGATTGGGCAAAGTTGTCGATAGTCTTTCTACTCAATTGGGCAAAGAAGATAACGAAGTTGGAAACAGTATGAGAGATTTGCAAGCAACGCTTAAGAATCTGAAATACACTACAGGGCAACTCAATTCAATGTTAGCAGGTTCTAAAAATGATATCGCAATGACGATGTCAAACATGACCGCCATCAGCGAAAACCTCAAACAGCAGAATGCTCAAATCAATACGATTCTTGCCAATACCGCTTCTTTTACTGGACAATTAAAAAGTGTCAACCTTGCCAAAACGACAGATGGGGCCAACCAAGCCATCGCTTCTTTAGAAACCACTTTAGCAACAGCTGACAAAGCGATGAAAGACTTATCTGGATTGGTAAATAAAGTTAATAATGGCTCGGGTACGATGAGTCTGTTGATGAACAATCCTGACCTATATAATAAACTGAGTTCAACGAGTGCAAACCTTGATTATCTATTGCAAGATGTTCGTTTGAATCCAAAAAGATATACTCGTATTCTTAAAAGAAAGCAGATTCCTTATGTGAAGCCAGAGAATGATCCTGCGCATAATTAGGAGTCTTTAAGTTATAAAGATTTTAAAGTGTCGGATACTCTTGAAGTATTCGACACTTTTTTGTTTTAAACAAAAAATAAAAAAATTGCCATCTTTGAAAAATGAAAAATAACGAAAATCTCATTGTTGCTATGATGTTTTGCCTGATGGCAGGTTTGGTTTTTATTGGTGTAAAAATTCACAAACAAAATGAGTTGTTGAGAAACCAGTCAGCCCAACAAAAATCAATTCTCAAACAGCAATCTGAATTGAAAGAATCGATTCGTAAAAGTGGCTTAGTAACTTTGATGGGTAGCCTTTTGGAAAAAGTAGAAAAAGAACTAAACCAAAATCCAAACCGAAAATTGAGCGATGAAACCATTGC
>CALHBQ010000482.1 GCA_937930815.1 uncultured Saprospiraceae bacterium
GAGAACTACCTCGAAAACTTCAGTCCAAGTCCAATGCTCACCTACTCAGAAGATGGATTTTTCAATCTATATTTAATTGGCGGAAAAGGTTTAGATAAGTTCTTTACAAAAATAATCATTGATGGTAACCAAATCGTCAAAAGCTATTACTTAAACTATAACCAATTGAGAGACAATGGCGGATTCGATAAAGACTTTAGTGGGTTTTAACCACAGAAAACGAGAGACAAAAAGATAGGAGACGGAGGCCGGATGTGTACTTCGAGCGAAGCCGAGAAGCACAAAAGTAGAAGTTTTATCGCGTTCCGATATGTGACGAAATTGGTTGTTCAATTGCCTCATAAATAGCGGCGTGAATCTTTCCCCTGGTATTTAGTTTATTCAATTTTTTGTTGTGCATTGATGGGTAAGTACGATTGGAGAGGAAGATATAAGTTAATTGCTCGTCTGGGTCAGACCAAACGCAAGTACCTGTAAAACCGATATGACCAAAAGTATTTATTGAAGCTGCTTTGGGTAAATTTTGACTTCTTCTACCATTCATTTCTTTCATATCAAAACCGATACCTCGACGGGTACAATCATGATGCTTGGTCGTAAATTGACGTATCGTTTCAGGACGCAAGTATTGAACACCTCCATAATTTCCTTGATTCAAAAGCATCTGCATGATAATGGATAAATCCTGCGCATTGGAAAACAATCCAGCATGGCCAGCAACGCCGCCCATCATGGCAGCACCCATGTCATGCACATATCCCTGTACGGTTTTATGTCTGAAATATCGATCCTTTTCTGTTGGTACGATGGTTTTAGTTGACATCGACTCCCATGGATTAAACATTGTTTTTTTCAACCCAAGAGGTTTATAAAAACTATTCAAGGCATATTCATCGAGTGACTGACCTGATTGTTTTTCTATGACTTGACCCATCATATAAAAACCCAAATCACTGTATCTATATTTCTTAGTTTCGAAAACAACCGAGCTATAAATTCGATTCCAAATCGAATCCAAATAAGTTTCTTTTAAATACAAACTTTGGCTAACTGGAACAGAAAACTGACTACTTTTTGCAGAAGTATAAAGTCGCTTGAGTGGTTTTCGACTACTTTTCTTTTTGTGTTCAGTCAAGGTTTTTTTATAAAAAGGAATCCAACTTTTCATACCAGACCGATGAGCCAAAACATCTCTGATGATTAGATTCTTTTTGTTGGTCGTATCCAAATGAGGAAGATAAGTTCCTAAATATTGATCAATTCCAAATTTGCCTTCATCCTGTAGTTTCATCAAGCTAAGCGTAGTTGCAGCAACTTTAGTCACCGAAGCCAAATCATAAACATCATCTTTCTGAACTCGATAAGCATCCTTGCTATAAGTGTGTTTTCCATATGCTTTATGAAAAACTACTTTTCCATCTTTCGCGATAAGCACAACCATACCTGGCGCTGCTTTGCTTTTAATAGCCACCTCCGCAAGCGAATCGATTTTCAATAATTTTTTAGAATTCATCCCAACATCCTCTGGAATTCCATATCCCATTCGGAAAATTCTATTGGTAGAAACGCCCGTGTTAAATTTGAATTTAGGAGAAGCTGTAACTGGCAAACGACCTTTGATACCTGTCACTCCAAACAATGCCTGAGCCGCTAACTCTTGAGAAACTTGGTCATCATTATTGGCAACCAAAACGTGTTTTTGACTATCGAAATGTCTGAGACAATATGGACTTCCAAAAACCGTCAAAACAACTTCTGTCTCCAATGCCAATCGATTTATCAGGTTGATTTCTCCTTGAGAAAGTCCCCAATTTTTCTTAGCATAAGAGCTCATATCATGCAGTCCGATGATGACCACATCTTTTTTCTTTAATCGTTCAACTTTCGATTTGACCTCTCCTTCCGCTAATTTTTTGAAACTAAAACGCTCCATTTTTTGATAATTGGAAAGCATTTTTTGGAAAGGTGTCGTACTACTTGTGCCTAAACTAACCGCAGCAAAATTGGTTGATTCCAAATTTTTAAAAGGAATTAAATTTCCATCATCCACCGCTAAAGTAAATGACTTGGTAATCAAATTACGGTTAATTGCTTTAGCTTCAGGTGTATTTAGTTCCTGAATCAGATTAGTAGGTTCCAACTTTTGTTTGGTAAGCAGTCCCAATTTATATTTAGACCGAAGTATCTTTTTTACCGTTTTGTCGAGGTCTCTTTGTTTCAATCTACCACTCGCCAAAGCTTTGTTGATGTGATCGAGTGCTGTTTTGATATCAGCAGGCATCAACAATACATCCACCCCAGATTCCAAAGCACGCACCTCAATTTCTCCAGCTGGGTAATGTTTAGAAACTCCTTTCATCTCCAATGCATCTGTAAAAACAAGGCCTTTGAAATTCATTTCTTTTTTCAAAAGGACATTTATCACTTTTTTGGAAAGTGTTGTTGGCAAATTTGGAGTGGCATCTAATGCTGGCACTTTCAAGTGAGCAACCATTACACTTTCGATTCCAAATTGAGCAAGTACTCTAAATGGAAACAATTCGATACTATCCAATCTTTTTCGATCGTGGTTTATGACTGGCAAATCATGGTGAGAATCGACATTGGTATCGCCATGCCCAGGGAAGTGTTTAGCGCAAGCAATCACTCCATGATCCTGCATTCCTTTAGCGTACATGAAACTTTTGGAAGTGACATTGTATGGGTCTTCCCCAAAAGAACGCGTATTGATAACCGGGTTATCTGCATTATTATTTACATCGACAACTGGAGCAAAATTGATATGCACACCCAATCTTAGCAATTGGCGCGCAACCTCTTTTCCCATGTTGTAAATCGCTTGATTGTCTTGAATAGCTCCCAATGCTAATTGTCTCGGAAAGCTGATAGTCGATTTTTTCAATCTCATTCCCAAACCCCATTCCGCATCCATCGAAATCATCAAAGGCACATTGGTCAATTTCTGATAATCGTTGGTTAGTCCCAATTGTTTATCAGGTGTTCCTTGAAAGAAACAAAGGCCTCCAATTCCAAAATCTTTGATTTGTTTTTTGACGAAGTTGATATGATCCTGTCCTCTATCTGAGTGCGCACGAATCATAAACAGTTGCCCAATGCGCTGATCTTCACTCAATGTGTTGAATACCGAGTCAACCCAGTTTTCTTGCTGTACCAGTTGCGCCTTGGTTGGATTCTTGAAAGGTCGCTCCGTCCACCCTACCAAAAGGATAACTGTCAGAAAGAAAAAACCTAATTTAAAATTAGAATTGGACATAGAATTATTGAAAATGTGCTAGTTCAATGAGTCAGGTAAAAAATAAGATTTAATCTGTGGGATATTACTTTTCAACATAACCTTGTTTTATACTCCTATACAATGTAATAAGATGCCAAAATCACAAATAAGTAACCCTAAATAGGTACCAAGCGACAAATATTAACAAAAATAAAATATATATAAATTATTAATAATCAATAATCTTACCAAAACAGGTTAGTGACTATATTGTTATCCGTTAAAACACTTAAAGCTTGTTTAAATCCAGACAGTCTGAGTGGAATTTAGGCAAACGCCAAAGATTAAAAAATATCACCGTTTATCATCACTGATTAGGATTGTTATTTTTTGCGATTTCAATCATCCTCAAAATATTGGGATCATTGGGCTGCAACTGGTTGGCTTTTGATAATGCCCCAATAGCTTCAGTAGCTCTTCCAGCATTCAAAAATGAAGTTCCTAAGGCCAAAAAACCTTGAGCATTGTCTGGTTTTAATTGAGTAAATTTGGTGAGTAATTCGATTGCTTTTGGATGATTGCCAGATGCGCCATTGGCGATACCAAGTAAGCGAACGACATCGGGATCCTCTGGTCGCATTTGAAATGCTTTATTCAAATACTGTATTGATTTATTAAAGTCTTGAACCGTTTCACCGTAATATTTACCTGCATCTCGATAAGTCAATCCAAGGTTATTTTGAGCCTCTGTGTAGCCTCCATCAAACTGTAAAGCCTTGTTGTAATATTGAATCGACTCCTCATATTTTTTCAAATAATTGTGCGCATTACCCAAAAGCAAATAAGCATTTTTATAATTAGGATGAATTTTAATGGCCTCTTTTAGGTGATTAGCCGCAACGGTCAAACTCGCTTCATCTCGTTGATTGGCCGGTGCGTTTCCGTATTTATTGAGCAATTCACCTGCCACTGCGTTTCTCAACTTCGCACTATTTTTTGAGGTTTTAATGTCGGTTGTAAAAAGGGTAAAATTATCTTTCCAAGCCTGATTTCGAACAAAGGTTCCTGCTCCATAAATAAGCGAAAGGCCAATGATGGTATAAAGAATATTTTTAGAAACACGTGATTGATTCAGTTTTTCAAAAAGTTCACTCAAGCCCAAAGCAAAGAGTAAACAGAAACCAACGGAAGGCATAAAAATCAATCGTTCTGCCATATTCGTCCCTACTGGAAATGCCAAATTGGAAACAATCGAAAGCGTTATCAAATAGAACAAAACGGCGTAACCCACTGGTTTTCGTTGACAAGTAGCGAATAGCGACCAAGCCAAAGCTGCAACATAACCCACCAAACTTAAGATAACGGAGAGGTCTCCAAATGACTTCATATCAATGTGTCTCGGATAATAATCATGTGTCAAAGGATGCGGAACAAATAATAATTTCACATAATGCCCCAACGTATGAAAAATGGTTGCGAATTGCTCCCCAGAAGAAAATGGAACATAGCGACTGCCTTCAACTTTTACAAAAGGATTGTTCATCAACTCAAGTGGTGGTTCGCCCAATGACCAACCCAAAATGCTTCCTCTCACGACCAAAAACCCAACTGCCGCAATGACAAACGGAATCGTTTGTTTGATAATTTTTCCAAAATCAGCTTTTGTGAAAACCCAAAATGTAATTGGAATAATCGCCAAAAATGTAATCGCATTTTCTTTTGAAAATAGGGTAAAGAAAAAGATAACGGCACCAATTATGTTTAGCGTTTGATTCTTTTCGCGGTAAGCTCTAATCGAAAAATAGAGTGCCGCCAAACTTCCTAATAAGGTAATGATTTCGTCTCGGCCTTTGATATTGGCCACTACTTCTGTGTGAATTGGGTGTACTGCAAACAGCAGCGTTGTACAAAAAGCAATCATCCCAGCATACTCAGGTTCTTTTTCAAACCTAAATAATTTCAACAAAAGCCAATACAACATGAGGCAAGTCAGGCAAAACCAAAGCACATTCATCAAATGTCCAACAAATGGGCTTTCGCCGAAAAACTGATACCCAGTCGCAAACATCACTAACGTCAGTGGACGATATCGACCTCCCGAAACCAATTTTGATTTGCCTTCAGTTTTGAAAAAACCGTAAAATGTATCTTTTGATAATATGCCTGGAATACCTGATAACCCATCGGTCGTGTACATGTTTTCAGTGATAACTATCGAGTCATCTTGCGTATATCCATGATTGAGCGTATTCGCATAAAAAAGAAATGCAGCCCCAAACAAAATGATGGTTTGCAACTTGCGATTAGCCCAAAAAGAAAAATTGGAAATGGAAACTTTAGGCGTGGCAATAGGCATCGCCTTTTTGATTTTCTTTTTCTTGCTCATTGATTTGATGAGTTACGAGTTACGAGTTACGAAAACTACAAAATTCCTGATACCTAATAAACGCAAACCTCTCCCCTAAAACCTCTCTCCTCTCCCCTAAACTAAGGCATCTCTCTATAAATATCCATTTTCATCAACACGCCCAGCATTAATGTAAATCCAAGGAGAGAAGAACCTCCCTTACTGATAAATGGGAGTGGTATACCAATGATAGGCATCAATCCCATCGTCATACCGATATTGATAAAAACGTGGACAAAAAGAATGCCCGCTACGCCATACATATAGATTCTCGAAAAAGGAGAGCGCTGCCGTTCGGCCAGCATAGTGATTCGATAAATTAATAAAAAGAAAAGGAGAATGATACTTGCTGCGCCAATAAAGCCTTGCTCTTCGCCAACGGTACAAAAGATGAAATCCGTTGCTTGTTCTGGCACATAATTCAACTTCGTCATATTTCCTTCCAGAAATCCTTTGCCGTCCAATCCACCCGAACCGATCGCCATTTTGGATTGAATCACATTATAAAGTGAACCTTGTGGATCACAAACACTTGGTCGTAACCAAACATTGATACGGTCTTGTTGGTGGGATTTTAAAATATTATTAAAGAAATAATTCGCGCCACCAGCGACCATGCCACCGAGCAACAAAGCCGCAAAAACAGTAAAAACCAATCGCTGATTTTTCATCAACCATTGCCCCAAGCCTAAAGCGAACATCAACCCGACATTACCCATGAGCGCTTCTTTTTCAAATCCGATATAAGCGCCGTAAATACTTCCTGCCGAAATCAAAAGGATAATTAGAACCCAATGAATTTTATATTCTTTGAAATTGTAAGCCAGCAGTAAATTCAAACTTATGAAAATCGCCAGAAGCACTTTTTGGAAAGGATAAACCAACCCCATCAGGAATAGTCCGCCAAGAAAAAAGCCTAAAACAAAGTAATTACCCGGCAAGCCTTCTCTATAAAAAGCAATCAAAAATGCCAAGAAAACCAATGCAGAACCAGCATCAGGTTGAAGCAATACCAGAAACATTGGAGCTGCAATCACTCCGAATGCCGTCAATTGGCCATATCTGGTTTTGAGATTTGTATTAAAATTATTGAGGTAAGCAGCTACGCCGAGGCAAGTACCAAACTTTGCAATTTCGACGGGTTGAAAAGAAAAACCGCCCAACATAAACCAACTAGTCGCACCTTTTACTTCCGTCCCCAAAAACAAAACTAAAAACAGCAAAACAAGACCAAAGGCATACCAGAGATACGCAAAGGTTCGCCAAAATTTCCAATCAATAATAAAGGTGATAAACAAAGTGAAAAGCGAAATTCCCATCCAAATCGTATGCTTACCGATAGTGGTAGAACCCAACATTCCCCAAAAATCATCATCGTACCCCTCATTGTATCCAACGGTATAAATCATCAGCCAACCCACTCCGAGCATGGCCAAATAAATGGACAAAGTCACCCAATCTACCGTTTGATTATCCCTTCTGTTTCCGGCGAGCATTTTCTCTTTTTTGTTCTAATTGGCTTAAAACCAACTATTTATAGTAGTTCAGATTTATTGATTCGTGCTTTTGCAGTGTATGCACCGGGGTAGTCTTTTTTGAAAGTCTTCAATCCCCTGATGGCATCCAATCGAGTTCGATAAGCGCCTGCACGCAACTTATAGTAAGGCTTGTTGTGCTCCCAATCAACGTTTATTGACGGAAACAACGCCTTGAACTTACTCATTGAGCGTTCTACCTTTTGTCTATCAGTCGTCGCCAATAATTGAATTCTATAACCCGCTAACACCGTTTGTGCTTTATTATCGGAGGTATATTTCTTTATCATATCCCCAATCGGAAACTCTTCCGAAACAGTAATATTTTGGCTATGCACTGTACCCAAAATTCCAAAGAAAACAATCGATATTAATAGAATAATTCGTCTCATAAATTTCGTATCTAAAATAAAGGACGAAGATAGTGAATGACAAGGCTAAACTCAAACAGGACTTTGAATCAAAAAAATCAATTACAAACTTCAACTTCAAAAATCAACTTCAAACTTCAACTTCAAACTTCAATCGGAAATTTTAATTGTCAGGGCAACTACTGGCAACCGGTCTCAACAGGCAACTGGCATCAATAATCCACTTCCAAAAAATCCAACGTTTCAAAATCTAAATGACCGATAGGAAGGCCGTTGGCAAGTTGATAGGCGTTCAGTGCATTTTTCAATTCTAACTTAAACTCCTCGAATGGTTCGTAGCCGACTGGTAGGAAGTCTTCTTTGATAAGAACAGATTGAATCTGCTTCAGAATTACAGGCGTTATTTCTTCTGGGCAAAGGATGGTTCTTTCTTCTTTGAAACCGCCCTCTTTCACCAATGACATTTTGCGATAAGTGCGCATTTCATAAGCATCCACATGGATTAAATCCAAAACAACCACTACCCTTTCTTTTTTGCCATTACCCAAATCTATTTGATAAACATCTCTTCTGACGGTCATGTTTTCTGGACTGCCAGTGTAAACTGGAATTTCAATTTCTTTTGGTTCGTAATAGTTTTCAAATTTACACTCTGCCGTACATGGTTCTGATGGAACGTAAGATTCCACTTGACCAAAAGCCAACACTGGTAAGATTAATAATAGAATGATCAGCGAACGCATGGAGGTTTGATTTGCTTTTCTTTTTTAAAACCACAAAAGACTCAAAAGATTCACAAAAGTCTAAAAAATTGTAGTTAATACCACTTAACAGGTAGAAAAAGCAAAGGGCATTCCAATTAGTAATAGATTCCTAATGCGTCGAGGGTTACTAAGTCCAAATTGCCGATAGGTAGTTGATTTTCTCTTTGATACTTTTTTAAAGCATTCTTTGTTTCATATCCAAATTGACTATCAACCCTAAACTTAGGTAATAAGTATCCTCGATCAATTAGAGCGTTTTGGATATCAGATATGGTATTATCAGTAACTTTATTTTCGCAAAGTACTTCTTTCCATTCAGTATAACGAGTACCAATTTCAATGTATTCAATGAGTACAAATGAACGATACTCAAAATCTATCGTCGATGATTCATCCACAACTATTTCAACCATAATAGTGTCTCTCTCGTCATTATCAACTATTAATTCTTTCCATTCCCTTTCGACTGTCTCATCATATTTATCACCA
>CALHBQ010000483.1 GCA_937930815.1 uncultured Saprospiraceae bacterium
GTATCATTTATAAATGGCGGATGCAATTCATTGTCTTTGATAAAAATGGCAATTGTATCACGGGTACACATATCTTTTGCCACGTCAATGTACACTGACTCCGTCAATTCCAAAATTCCATCTTCTTTTGCTTTGATTTCAATGGTGCCTTCCACTTCTCCAGCAGGAATCGTCAATGTACCTGATAGTCGGTTGTAATCAATTCCATTTTCAGCGGTTCCGAAAACATTGTAAGTAATCGTCTGATCAATTGTTGAAGGCCCCGAAAGTTTCAATTTCACATAACCCTCAGTACATCCCTCTGTGATAGCGCCATCTGGGCTATAAGTATCAGAGGAAACGGTAATTTGACGCGTTCCAAAACTTTTTGCTTCCAAAAATACACCTGAATCATATCCTTCATCAGAAACATCTGCTACAGTCAATTTAATCGTGTATTCTTGACAAGGTACTACTATCGCTTGCGCCGTAAATACATTGGTATAACCATCGTATACTGGTTGGAAATTTGAATTTTGATTATCATTATAAAGGTCTTTATAATCAAGAGACCCCAAAGGAAGATTACAATTTCCAGGTACTCCCCAAACGCCAACTTCTCCATTATTTACAAAATTGATGGCAACTGGTAAATTCGTTCCTGGAATCTTTGCAATATTTTCTCCTCCATTTTCAAAAGACCCATTGATTCCAGGTCCGCTGATGAAGAACCCAAAAACATCATTAAATTCGCTACATACAAACTCAGGATACTCTTCACTTGCGAAAACATATCGGAAGCGTAGCGTATCAGCCGTTGGAATAAACTTAATGGTATATTTAGAGACATTGCGTAATGGGGCTCCATTCGCAATCTTTTGAAGATCAGGTTCAGTTTGATATTCCTGACGTAAGTCATTGTTGTCTTGAGCGCCGTCTGCTCCCATTCCAGTTACTTTCGTAGCTGCGCCGGTTGTAAGGACAATCCCTTTTTCGATACCGATCGCGCTTTGACCTTTATCAAAAAATCCTACAGCTGATTTTGCACCGCTGTACTGGATATCTGTGACAGTTACCCCGTCACCCAAAAAGACTTTGGAAATTAAATTCTCAGGTGTGAAAGGAAGAACATCTCCCCCGGTCGCCTCCATTGTCTGCGCAGTTGACTGTGTTGATAAGACACAGAACACCCACACCAATAGGCATGCGACCACTTTTGTGGTCAGAAATCTCATGGTTATTTACTTCTAGGTTATGGTAGAAAAAGAGGGGAAAAATTAAATCTGGTTTCTGGGTAGTTAAAGGTTACTTGTTGTTTAAAAACTTGTCATTAGGTGCCTTGAAAGGGCACAAAAAAAATACACGGCTCCTCTACAGGAGCTTTGATAAATTGTAAATACTAACTTGGGAGGTAAAAAATTTTAGGTTATAATACGTGGGAGGAGTTTAGAAAAACTCAGGGAGGAAAGATATTTCTACTACAAAGATGAATGATTTAATACCCTCGATCAAGATAAATATGTAAAATACCAAATTGTTAGACTAGTGTTTTGTTGTACCTCTTAAGTACCGAACAGACCCTAATCTCTAAAAAAGAAACGTTTATCTAAAAAAACGTATGAAATATAGGAAGGTATCTTACTTTTGTTCTTGTTGTTTAAATCCAAAAACAACTTTAATAAAAAGATTCAAAATCGAGACAAATAATAAACTAAGAATAGAATCTAAGAAATCGCTTGTAACCAATAGCAAATGCGTTTTGATTTTCATTTCTAATTTTGATTTTCATTTATCTCTAATTCAACATTCTTAATATATACAATGGGACAATTTATAAAATTCGCTTTCGCCTCATGTTTAGGCATATTCCTTTTTACAATTGCAGTAATTGGTTTTTTCGCCATAGCTGGGCTTGCCTCTGGTGGAAGTTCAACTGTTAGCATCAAACCAAATACCGTTTTGGAATTGAACTTCGATGATGCAATTCCTGAATTGACGGACAACCTCGAAAAAGAGACCTGGAGTCTTGAGCAGGAGAAAACAGTCGGTCTTCAAGATATCGTAAAATCAATCAGGCATGCTGCAACAGATAAAAACATCAAAGGAATTTTGATGTATCCAAAAGGTGGCGTAAGTGGAGCGGCTTCTACTGAGTCGATTCGCAATGCCCTCAAAGAATTTAAAGACAGTGGTAAATTTATTTATTCCTATGCTACGTTCTATGAGCAAAACAATTATTACCTCGCCAGTACGGCAGATTCAGTTTATATTCACCCTATGGGATTTGTTGACTTCAGAGGTTTCGCGGCTTCTATTCCTTTCCTAAAAGAAATGTTGGATAATATTGGCATTGATGCAAATGTATTTTACGCAGGAGACTTCAAAAGTGCGACAGAGCCAATTCGTAGAACGAACATCAGTGAACCAAACAGAATGCAATTGAAACAATTTTTAGGTCAGATATATGATAACGTTCTAACCAATATTTCTGATTCAAGGAATATGACCAAAGAGCGCATCCACCAAGCTGCTGATAATTTAGAATTGAAAAATGCAGAAATTGCACAGAGTGTTGGCTTCGTAGATAGAATCGTTTACAGAGATCAATTGATGGATGTAGTAAAAGATAGACTTGGATTGGAAGATGACGAAGACTTCAAAAGAGTTTCTTTAAGCTCTTACTACTCTACTGTTGAAGATGGAATGGACTTCAGTGCGAAAGACAAAATCGTGGTGCTTTACGCAGAAGGAGACATCGTTGATGGAAAAGGAGAAGCTGGTCAAATCGGTTCGAACGAGTATGTAAAAATGATTGATAAGATTCGAAAAGATGATAAAGTAAAAGGAATTGTTTTGCGTGTTAACTCTGGCGGAGGAAGTGCTCTGTCATCTGAAAACATCTGGAGAGAGTTGAAATTGGCGCAAGCTGCTGGTAAGAAAATCGTTGTTTCGATGGGTGATTATGCCGCTTCTGGTGGATATTATATCGCTTGTGCAGCGGATTCTATTTTTGCAGAGCCACAAACTTTGACTGGTTCGATTGGAGTTTTCAGCATCGTTCCGAATACGCAGAAATTGATGAATGATAAAATTGGAATCAGATTCGATACGGTCACCACTGCCAAACATGCCGCAGCTTTCAATATTGCAATGGAGCAAAGCACTGAGGAGAAAGCATTCTTCCAAGGCTTTGTAGATAGGTTGTACGAACGATTTTTAAAAAGAGTTGGCGATGCCCGCGGATGGACAAGAGACGAAGCACACGCAGTCGCACAAGGTCGAGTTTGGACGGGTAAGAAAGCGTTAGAATTAGGTTTGGTTGATAAACTGGGAACCATGGATGATGCGATTGAATCGGTAGCAACTTTGGCTGGTTTGGAAAAATACCGTTTGGTAACTTATCCAAAAACGGAAGACCCAATCGAAAAATTAATCAAAGAAATCACCAACCCTGGTGGCGATGATGACGATATCATCGTTAAAGCTTTCGCCAAAGAAATGAAAGCTTTCGGTATTGATTACGAAGCGATTCAGCAGATTAAAGCTTCGAAATTGCCGCAGTATAAAATGCCTTATAAGTTTAACTTTTAAGTAGAACGGAAATTTATTTCCGTTAAAAAAAAGCCCGATTTGCAGTTTTGCGAATCGGGCTTTTCATTTTCAAAAAAGGCGCGTAGCGGTATAAAAAACAAAGCAAACCAAAAAGAAACTATTTTACTTAAGGTATTTTACTTTTTGAAATATTTTTTAAAATCTACAATTGGGTTGGTGAACAAATTTTTATTAAAAGAACTAAATTTCATTTCCCACAGTGTCTTGCCATCCCCCATTTGTTCTTTTGGCATATTCTCCACCGACATTACATACCCAAATTGTGTCATTAGGACCTTGGGTAATGTCGCTGATGAAGAATTGGAAGGAGCCGAAGGGGTTGTTCCGAACGAAATTGAAATTTTGAGCACTCATACCTGTAAACATGAATAAACAAACGCCTAAACATTTATACATTAAATCTATTTTTTACATCGTTTAACAAAATTTGTAATTTATTTCTTTCCTACTATTAAATAGTTACTTTAAAATTCGGTTCTAAGTCGCAGATTTAACCGAGCGAACACTTACGCCAGTGGGTAAATTTCATCATCATAAATGGGTTTATTTTAAATAAATAATTTTGGCTTGTGCGTCCTTTAATTCTTCGTTATAACGCAAATCATCGGGGTCATAAGACCATCTACTAGAAAAAGAAATACGACGATATGTTGTTTCTTCAGGTTGATATGCTTTTATTAATAATTCCGTGTTATATATTCCAAAAACCAATTTCCCATCTAGTATTCTATAATACGCGCCTATAGAACCATTATGGTAGTCATCAAAGATATTCAATTGTACATCAGAAAAATAAGTTCCCCATTCGAGTAATTTATTTACTATTTGTTTTTCCCTCTTTTCTTCTCCTTCATATAAAGGCTTGAAAAAATTATAAATAAGTTCTCCGGCTAAAAAAGACCAACCGTCAAAATGAAACAAGAATAACCCTTCATGTTTTCTCATTTTTAAGATAGCATCACTCCAAGGAAGATCCACAATTTTTTTAACCTTAAAATACTTTAATAAATCTTCTTCCGAAGCCTTAATTGTTAGCCATGTATTGTTTCCCCCAAAGGACTCTTTTTGATAAACAACTCTATTTGAAAGTATTTTCTCATGTAGTTCATAAATATATTGATCTGGAATTTCTGTTGCAGGATCTGAAAGAAGAAATGCATTGAAATATAACGCTATATCTGCTAAAAGGATAAAAATTTCATCAGTTTCTTCGGAAAGATAAAAATGTATTCTACCATTAATATACTCTAACGAAAACAATCTTTCACCTTTACTAATACAGTAATTTATTCCAGCTATAATTTTAAATTCAAATTCATGATACCATTGTATTTTTGAATTACCATTAATAAGCTCAATATACTTTTCATTTGGAATGAATTTACTCCTTGGTATCAAACCATTATAATCATTTTCTTCTTGAATAAATCTTGAAATCAAATACATACCCGCTGGTTTAAGTGTTCACAAAACGCTGGATTCAGTTTGCAACTGGATTCAATTATCTGTCCGTCTGTGACGGAAACATGGAAAACTAAGATACCGATTAAACTTAGTTTTAAAGAATTTTTCCTGTTTAGAATAATGATTAATATAATGGTCAAATTTACCAATATGTTTTTTCATTAAATAAAAAGCCCGATTCGCAAAACTACAAATCGGGCGTTTTAAAATTTAATCATTTCTTCCTAAGCCTTCCCGGATAAAACAAAACCTGAATCAAATTATACTCTAACTGACTGAAATTGAATGTTTTATCATCAATCTCAAAAGAAGAAAATGGGTACCATCTGAGATTCGTTCTAAGAATCAATGCCTCCTGATTTTTTCCAGGTTGGATATCCCACCCAAGGGTTAAGCCAGGTTCAATTTTGTTTTTGAAAGTGAATTCCCTTTCCACCTCTTCGACTTTTTCATTGTATCGAAATTTATCATAAGCGACATTCAAACCGATGTATGGAACGAAACCAGAATAGTCCACCAAAAATTTATTGACCTCAAAAGCGATGGAAGTTTTCTTAATCGTTTGAGTTGTTCCAAATCCTTCGGTTTCAAATTTTGGATTACGAAAAGAGAAAGCTGCAAACATTCCTGCTTTATTAAAATTGTAACCACCTACGATGTCAAAGTAATTGGAAGAAGACAATTGAGATTGCAAATATGGAAACTGGGTTTCATTAAATTCGGATGCTTTTAACGAAAATGAAATGGAAGGCCCTACCCCTAAAAAGAAATTTCCAAAAGTCGTTGATCCCAAAGATTGTTTTGAAACACTTGGATATTGATTCCATTTTTCAATATTTGATGGGTCGGTATCTTTCGTAGAATCCCAAGCATAAAGTAAACCTACTTGAAAACCTAAATTTGGTAATTTGATTTCGGTTTTTTGAGTCTTACTTATCGGATAATCAAAATTGGTATTTCCCAAATAACTCGCTCCAAGCCTTAAGGAGAAATCTTTGTAGCCATATAAAACACCAGCATCAAAGGCTAAATTAAAATCCTTGAATAAGGACGTATACTGATCATTGGCCTCATTGGTTTGTTTAAACCCTAAAGCAGACCAATTCGCACCAACGTAAGGAATAATTCTTTTCTCTCGGTAAACCCAAGGGTAATATCTAACACCCGTAACAACCGAATGCGAAATCTCAGAATTCGTTTCTTCATTTTTGGTAAAGGGTTGATAGTTCAGCGGAAAGGAAACATAAAACTCTCCATGTCCCCAAAAATGAAATCCGCCCCAATTCAAATATTGAATAGCTGATGCAGAATTTTCGAAAGTAGCTACTTCATTGTTATTTAAATATTTACCATCAAACGATGGTAAAAAAGTACCTCCCAATTCAAAGTACATTTTTGCATAATCAAGCCTTTCTTTATTTTGAGGCAAAGTCTCTTTTTGAGCTAATAATCCAAATGAGCAACTCCATAAAATCATTAAAATCATCTGTTTCTTCATCATATAGTTTTTATTTTAAAAAAAATCAAAATTAGGTTTACATGCATGTGCAAACAATCGGGGAACAGTATGATTTATCCCATAAACCATAATCTCATACAAAAGTATGAGGCGTTTTTACCAATAAAATAATGATGTAACTAATTGATTAACAGTGCAGTAAGCTCAGATCTACTTTTGACGCCGCATTTTTTGTAAATATTACTGGCGTGCGTTTTTACGGTAGGCATGGAGATGTGGAGCTCTTCCGAAATCTGTTTGTAGGTAAGTCCTTTTGTTAAAACAATCGCAATTTCCTTCTCTCTTTCGGTCAATGCAAAATTCTTAAAATGTTGCTCCTTTGGTTCTATTATATTATTAAAAAGAGAAAGCCTTTGAAGGTCTTCCCATATCTTAGTTCCGGCAAGAAGAATGAATAATATTGGTGTGGTAATATTGATTATTCGATTGGACTGTTCTGGATCAAAAGCAAAATTAATGATTAGTGGAAGGACAATCAAAGCTATCAAAGCAACCCCAAAAATACGTTCTGTTTTCTCTCTATATTCTACGTTCTTTTTGGGCTTTGTTAATCTAATAAAGACCATAGAGAGGATGAGGGAAGTACCCAAAAAGAAAGCAACTATGTATTGAAAAACATCCCGAAGGTTCAAAAAATGTCCAGCAATAACGGCCAAAAACAGAACTATAGAAAGACCAACCAATACCTTTTTCCAAATTGGATTGATACTATGTTGTCGCTCACTCAAGCTATTGAGAGGAGTCGTCAATCCAACTAAAACCATTGCCAGCAATGTAAATATATTCGTATTTTCTGATGAGTTGCCTAACAACGGAGAGATGGTCAATGCCACAATTAGCAAAAGCAATGAAATCGTTAGACCAATGGTTTCGAGCGTTTCTAAGTTCTTTTTATAGCAGATAATTTCAAGAAAAATAGCGATGCTAATCATGGTGTAAGCGACAATCAACAATGTTATTTCTCCTGTATACATCTATCTATTTTATGACGATCCAAAAATAGAAAGCCCGATTCGCAAAACTGCAAATCGAGGCTTTATATTTCACAAAAGCGGATTGAGCTTTTCAAAAACATTGGAAGTAACTTTTTTAGAAAAGTCATATTCTTTCATCAAAATTTTCAAGACTTCGATCATCGACTGGACTTCTTTGATAATTCCTTTCGGATTTTTGATAGTAAATTTATCTGCAATTGCTAAAACATCTTGAAGCCTTATTCCATTTCTTTTATTGTTTACGGAGAGTGCTCTATTTGCTTTTCTAAAATCTAATAATGGGTTTAGCGCAAACGTCAAATCATAGGCAGGAGACAACCGCCATTTATCTTTTTCTTCATTGTAAATGAAAGAATGGTTTTTAAGATGATCATCTGTGTTTCTAAAAATAACGTTGAAAATCATTCTTTTAAATAGCTCCTCCTTTTGCACATGTGGTATTTTTAAAAAAGAGCATAGTTTGAAAAGTTGTTCGTAGGAAGAATTTTCTGAACTTCTAAAGTCCCAGCCAGTCATTCCAGTGGCAGTTAAAATGTGATTTTTTGAACCGTTCTGTCTATCGAACCTTAGGGTCGCAAAATGTTTATTTTCAATTAATTTAGAATCCATGATTTCTATTCCGACTTTTTTTGCCATCAAATAGTAGCAATATTCAAGGACTTCGCGAGAGTAAGCTTCTTCTTCATTAATTCCAAGTTTGACTAAATAATGGGAATATTCATTTGAATAATTCAAATCACCTGGAATTAAATTACCATTCTCTTTATGTTCCGAAATCAGGATTTTAGGTCTTGCTCCACCCGCTGAAGTTCCTATTTTAAAAATATTAATCAAGGCTTGCGTATTGATTATCTTTTGTTGAGCAGAGCGTTTCAAATCCAAAACCTCTTGCAAGACCTCAATTATTTCATTTAAATCAATCGCGGCATTGGATGGAATTTCTTTACTTGGCTTATACTCCAAAGCTCCCATCCCTCTATTGGCAACATAGGCCAATTGTTCTAAAATCGAAATTGATTTTTCTTTTTTGGAATCCAACCAAGTTTTAAAAATCAATGACCCAAACATATCTGGCAACGAGTCTGCAAATTGAGGAGGTAAACCTTTGAAAGTTTTATTGTTGAAATTCTTAAATACTTGAACCTGAGGAACGCGTTTTATTATTCCAGTTTTCGGAAATAGATTCAAGTATTTGTTCGAATTCAAGAATTCTGGATTGAATTGAAAGGAAGTGTTCACTTCCTCTTCATTTTGTCCAATCCGACCAATCTCTTCTCCAAAAAGACTTACATTTATGATGTTATTTTTAGCCATCAGTAAAGAGATTTAGTATTCTTAAATCGTTTTTTTGAATTTACAATTTCATCATTCAATTGTTCCAATACCTCCATTTCTTTCAAGACTTTGAGCAGCGTATCAATTGTAGCGTTTCGACCCAACTCCAAATTTTGAATAGTGGTACGGGAGACATCCAAAGACTTTGCTAAGTCGTTTTGTGATAACTTCCTGCTTTTACGAAGCAACTTTACCAGTTGACCTATTTCTGTTTTTACATCCTTTATTTCAATTGACTCAAACATAAAATGACCATTTTATTATACATTTCGATAATTATTCATTCTAAACGATTAATATATTGGTCAAATATACAAAAAACAAATTTCATTAAAAAATAGAAAGCCCGATTCGCAAAACTGCAAATCGGGCTTATATTTCTAACGGAAATAAATTTCCGTTCTACTTTAGTCTCTGCGAGGAGGTCTTCTGTCTCCACCGCCACGTCTATCTCCGCCACCTCTACGGTCGCCACCGCCTCTGCGGTCACCTCTATCCTCTCTTGGTGGTCTTTCGACATAACCTTCTGGTTTCTCCATCAGAGCTTTTGCTGAAAGACGTAATTTACCCGTTTTTGGGTCAACGCCAATCAATTTAACTTTCACTTCGTCACCTTCTTTGAAGACATCTTCCACGTTGTGTACGCGTTCGTAAGAAATCTCACTTACGTGCAACAATCCACTCTTACCACTGAAATCAACGAAAACACCATATGGCATTACTGTTTTCACAACAGCATCGTAAACGTCTCCAATTTCAGGAGTAAAGGCGATTTTATTTACCCAAGCCACAGCTTTATCGATTGCAGCTTTGTCAGACGCTGCAATACTTACAACTCCTTGATCTCCAACCTCTTCGATATTGATGGTCGTTAATGTCTCCGCTTGAATTTCCTGAATCACTTTACCACCTGGTCCGATAACGGCTCCGATGAATGATTTGTCAATTCTCAACTCAACGATACGAGGAGCATGTGGTTTGTAATCATCTCTTGGTTCAGAAAGTGATTTAGACATTTCACCCAAGATGTGCAAACGACCTGCTTTTGCTTGATCCAATGCTTTTTCCAATTGCTCGTATGGAAGACCATCAATTTTGATATCCATTTGGCAAGCGGTGATACCTTTCTCCGTTCCAGTAACTTTGAAATCCATATCACCCAAAGCATCTTCATCACCCAAGATGTCACTTAAGATAGCCACTTTGCCACCCTCTGCAATCATACCCATCGCGATACCACTTACAGGCGCTGTAATTTTAACACCGGCATCCATTAATCCCAAAGAACCAGCACAAACTGTTGCCATTGAAGACGAACCATTTGATTCCAAAATATCAGAAACCAAACGAACTGTATAAGGAAATTCATCTGGCATTACTTGTTTCAAAGACCTTTGAGCCAAGTTTGCGTGACCAACCTCTCTACGTCCTGGTCCTCTCATCGGCTTCGTCTCACCTACTGAATATGCAGGGAAGTTATAGTGCAAAATGAAATCCTCAGTTCCTTTAAAGAGAGCCGTATCAATCATCATATTATCCCTCTTGGTACCTAAAGTAACAGAAGTCAATGATTGCGTTTCCCCTCTTGTGAAGATAGCAGAACCGTGCGTAGATGGTAAATAATCTACCTCAGTCCATATATTTCTAACTTCATCCAATTTACGACCATCCAATCTGACACTTTCTTCAAGTACCATGTGACGGATAGTTTTCTTCATCAATTTATAAAAAGATTCACTGATGAAGTGCGCGTTTTCCGCAACATACTCTTCTGTGTTTTCTTCTACGAATTTTTCTTTAAGCGCTTTTTTGATTTTATCAAAACCAGCTTTTCTTTCACCTTTATTCAAAAAGCCTTTCGCTATTTTATAAATATCGTCTTTCGCTTCTTTTTCAATCCATGCGTTTACCTCTTCATTCGTTTCAGGTAGAACAACATCTCTTTTGATTAGGCACTTATCACCTACCAATTTAGCTAATTCATTTTGAGCAGCAATCTGTACTTTAATCGCTTCGTGACCGATTTTGATCGCTTCTACCAATGATTCTTCAGATACCTCTTTCATTTCACCCTCAACCATCGTAACGTCTGCTTCTGTAGCAGCAACGATAACATCCAAGTCCGCTCCTAACAAAGCAGTTCTTTCTGGATTCACGATGAATTCTCCATTGATGCGAGCAACTCGCACCTCAGAAATAGGGCCAGCAAAAGGAATATCAGAAACCGCCAACGCAGCGGAGGCAGCCAATGCTACCATTGCATCTGGCAATGTTTCTTCGTCACCTGAGATTAGGTTAACAATGATTTGTGTATCATTCATGTACCCATCAGGGAACAATGGTCTGATAGCTCTATCCACCAAACGACAGATTAGAATTTCATAATCAGAAAGTCTTGCTTCTCTTCTAAAGAAGTTACCTGGAATTTTTCCGGCAGCAGCAAATTTTTCTTGATAGTCAACTGAAAGTGGAAAGAAATTTTGGCCTTCGCGTGGTTCTTTGGCAGATACAGCCGATGCGAATAACATCGTTTTGCCTAATTTGACTACCACTGAGCCATTTGAAAGCGAGGCTAATTTGCCTGTTTCCAACGTCACCTCTCTGCCGTCAGGCAAATTAAACGAGGTGGAAATAGGAGTTTGCATTCCCATTTAGATACTTTTTTGAAAAATTTTGTGAATGTTGACCATTAGAAGCGCAGCTGGCTGAGGATATTTTATCCATTAGTTTACAGACCTTGGATGCTAAGAAAGGAGACCGCTTTTTATTCTTATTAAAGCATCCACTTTTGTTCATTCATTTCTTTATAATTGATTACTGACAAGAAATGAAGCTTAAGAAATGAATTTTAATTCAATTGATTTTTTCTTAAAACGCTGATAGTCAATTTTTTATATTAATGTCTCGATATAACGTGTTGGGGATTGATTAATAAATCCCAAAAGACAAAAAGTGCTTCGTAAACGATAGCACTTTTTGTCAAGGTGTGAATTATACGCGGATTTCTAATTCCTTCGTCAACTCACGATATTTTACAATATCCTTTTTCTTAAGGTAATTTAAGAATTGTCTTCTTCTACCAACTAATCTCAAAAGAGAACGACGACATGATGCGTCTTTGTGGTTTGTTCGAAGATGCTTTGAAAGCTCATTGATTCTGTACGTAGCGTACGCAATCTGACCTTCAGTAGATCCAGTGTTTTTTGCAGAACCACCGTGTTTTGCAAAAATTGCTTCGATCTTTTCTTTCTCTAAATAAACTGCCATTATTATAAGTTTAATAAGTTACCAAATGCGATCTCAAGGATCTTCTTTAGCGAAGCTCTTTCGAGCGGGCGCAAAAGTACATTATTAAATTGTTATGCGAAAGGATTCGTGGAGAATTATTTTTTCCCTTTTGCCGATTTTTTCGGCTGAACGATTACAATCATTCTACGACCTTCCATTTTGGGCAATTGCTCTGCTGCTCCATACTCTTCCAACTCTGCCAAAAACTTAAGTAATAAAAGCTGTCCTCTATCTTTAAAAACAATCGTTCTACCTCTAAAGTGTACATAAGCTTTCACTTTTGCACCTTCGCTCAAGAACTTCTTCGCATGATTCAATTTGAAATTAAAATCATGATCATCCGTATTTGGACCAAAGCGAATTTCTTTGATAACTGTTTTTACAGTTTTCGCTTTAAGCTCTTTGTCCTTCTTTTTCTTTTCGTAAAGGAATTTTTTGTAATCAATGATGCGAACCACTGGTGGGTCTGCATTTGGAGAGATTTCAACGACATCCAAATCAATGTCTCGAGACCAACTTAATAGATCTTTTAGGTGATGTATATTTCCGGCTTCGATTTCTCTACCGGCAGCTTCGCTGATATCATCCATGTTTTCACCTACAAGTCTAACACGTGATGCTCTGATTCTTTGATTGATGTTGAATTGTACAGCTGGTTTATGTACTTTTCTTACTCTTTTTGCCAAATGTTACTTTTTAATTTGAAAATGAGATGCAGCTCTTATTCAATGTTTTTAGTTTGGAGATGCATCTTTTTTTAATAGTTATAAAATGATTTTTTAAAAATAAGTTCCAATTTTCATAAATAAAATTAAAACTTGGGTAAATATGGGAAAAAATAAAGGTACGCCCAAAGTAAATTGAACGTACCTCCATATTTTTTGGAAATTAATTATTTCTTCTTCGCATCCGCTTTTGGCTTCTTCGAAAGTTTAATCTCTAATTTACCTTCTTTTTCATTGAAGTTTGCCTCCAAAGTAGAACCTTCTGCTGGATTTTCGCCTAAGATGTATTCTGCTAACGGATCTTCAATATATTTCTGAATTGCTCTGTGCAATGGTCTTGCTCCAAATTGAGGATCAAATCCTTTATCAGCAACGAAATCTTTCGCTTTATTCGTTAACTTTAAAGTATAGCCCATTTGCTCCAATCTTTCATAAAGACTCTTCAAAGCAATATCGATGATTTTTGAAATATCCCCTTTTTCTAAAGTATTGAAAATGACGACATCATCAATTCTATTCAAAAACTCAGGAGAAAAAGTCTTTTTAAGCGCCTTTGAAATCACACCTTTTGACAATTCCTCTTCATTTTCTTGACGAGCTGTAGTCGAGAATCCTACACCCGTTCCGAAGTCTTTCAATTGTCTTGCTCCAATATTTGAAGTCATGATGATGATGGTATTCTTAAAGTCGATTTTACGACCCAAACCATCTGTCAATTGACCATCATCCAAAACTTGAAGTAAGATATTGTATACATCTGGATGCGCTTTTTCAATCTCATCCAAAAGGATAATTGAGTAAGGTTTTCTTCTAACTTTTTCAGTCAACTGACCACCTTCTTCATATCCAACGTATCCTGGAGGCGCTCCAATCAAACGGGTCACAGCGAACTTCTCCATGTACTCTGACATGTCAATTCTAATCAAAGTGTCCTCAGAGTCGAATAGGTAGCGAGCCAAGGCTTTTGCCAACTCCGTTTTACCAACACCTGTAGGCCCTAAGAAAATGAAAGAACCAATAGGTTTTTTCGGATCCTTCAACCCTACTCTATTTCGCTGAATCGCTTTTGTAATTTTCTTAATCGCATCATCCTGACCAATGATTTGCTTCTGAATATCGGCACCCATTGTAAATAGACGCTTACTTTCTTTTTGAGCAACTCTTTTGGTTGGAATACCCGTCATCATTGCCACTACTTCAGCGATATCATCTTCTATAACAGGGTATCTTTTCGTCTTTGCATCTTCTTCCCACTCAACTTTTGCCAATTCTAATTGACGAGAAAGTTTCGACTCATTGTCACGCAAGTCAGCAGCCAATTCATATTGCTGATTTTTTACAGCACTATTTTTTTGCTCTTTTACACTTTCGATTTGTTTTTCTAACTCTTCGATGTGTTTAGGAACATGGATGTTTTTAAGGTGAACTCTCGCTCCTACCTCATCCAAAATATCAATCGCTTTATCTGGCAAATGTCTATCAGTGATATATCTATCACTCAATTTTACACATGCCTCAATCGCATCGTCAGAGTATTTCACATTGTGAAACTCTTCATATTTTCCTTTAATATTATTTAAAATATGGACACATTCCTCTGCTGTTGGTGGCTCCACCAATACTTTTTGGAATCTTCTATCCAATGCACCATCTTTCTCGATGTACTGGCGGTACTCATCCAAGGTTGATGCTCCAATTGTTTGGAGTTCACCTCTTGCGAGTGCTGGTTTGAATATATTGGAAGCATCCAATGAACCAGTCGCTCCACCTGCACCAACAATCGTATGAATCTCATCAATGAATAAAATCACATCACGTGATTTTTCTAATTCATTCATGATGGCTTTCATTCTTTCTTCGAACTGACCACGGTACTTTGTTCCAGCAACCATGGCAGCCATATCTAACATCACAATCCTTTTATCGAAGAGTGTACGTGACACTTTCTTTTGTTGGATTCTCAATGCAAGACCTTCGACAATTGCCGTTTTACCTACACCAGGTTCTCCAATCAAGATTGGATTATTTTTCTTTCTTCTACTTAAAATCTGACTTACACGCTCAATTTCGCGTTCACGTCCGATGATTGGATCCAATTTGTCCTCATCTGCCAATTTGGTAACATCTCTACCAAAATTATCCAAAACAGGGGTACGAGATTTCGCATTTCCTTTTCTTGGATAACGAGCAGATTCATCTTCTTCAAACGGCTCATCTGAGTCCTGCGGCGCTTGAGCAAACGGCTCAATATAATCCGCTCCATATTCACCTTCTTGAATTACAAAATCCAATTCGGCTTTAAAAATGTCATAATCGACATCAAAGCGATTAAGAATTTTAGTTGCTTGAGAATTTTTCTCTTTCAAAATTGAAAGGAATAAATGCTCAGGATCAGCAACTGCTGATTTGGAGCTTTTGGCTTCCAATATTGTTATTTTGAGTACCTTCTCAGCTTGACGACTGAGGGGCAAATTCCCAATTTCTAGGTTTGTATTATTTGAAGGCGTTGACCTTTTGATTGAACTTTGCAAAGTTTTAATTAAATCATCAATGTCAACCTCTAAAGAGTCAAGTACCTTTACAGAAAGACAAGTGCTATCCTCAATAATACCCAACAATAGGTGTTCTGTACCTATAAAATCGTGACCTAACTTTAAAGCAACATCGCGGCTACTTTTTATCACTTTCCGAACTTTTGGAGAAAATTTCTTATCCATATTTTTACGATTATTCTTTTGGAATTTTGTCTATGCTATCGTTTTTCGTCGAACAATATTAGTAGTAATTTGGCAACTTTACAAAGAATAAAAAATCATAATCCGTAAAGTGGTTAAATAAAACATTTTTACACTGCAATTAATTCTATTGACGACACTTTTATTTTAAAACTTATCAAAAAAACTGTGCCATCAATTAAAACCCTAATTATCAATGACTTAATGCCTGAAAAATAAATTAAACCTGACACTTCGGCAGAAAGCAAAACGCAAAACGCATGATGATAATTAATAACCTGTAAATCAAATTTTTGATTTGATTTAATTGGATTTTTTTTCAACAATTATTAATTTTTGAAAAGACCC
>CALHBQ010000484.1 GCA_937930815.1 uncultured Saprospiraceae bacterium
TAATTCCAACTTTGCTTCTTTGGCTTTGGTTTCTGCACTGGCCATTTTTTCGTAGGCATTCAAACGTGCTTTACCTTTCGACTGCTTCGCTTTTTGCGAACTTCGAACCCATTCCAACTCTTGTTTCAAAATACGTTGGCGCTTGCTTTCGGTCTTTTCTTCCTGTGCCATACGATTGGATTTTTGTTCCAACCAAGAGGAGTAGTTGCCTTCCCATGGAATTCCTTCGCCTCTATCCAACTCCAAAATCCAACCTGCAACATTATCCAAGAAATATCTATCGTGCGTCACTGCAATTACAGTTCCTTTGAATGCCGCTAAATATTGCTCCAACCAATGTACCGACTCGGCATCCAAGTGATTGGTAGGCTCATCAAGTAATAAGATATCTGGATTGCTCAACAACAATCGACACAATGCGACCCGTCTGCGCTCACCACCCGAACACACCTTAATCGGTTTATCGGAAGGAGGGCAAGCGAGAGCGTTCATGGCGGTCTCGAGTTTGTGGTCGAGTTCCCAGCCGTTATTGTCTTCGATTTTGTCCATCATCTCACCTTGGACAGCGATGAGTTCCATCATCTTGTCATTGTCCATTGGTTCGGCGAGTTTCATGGAGATGTCCTCGTAGTCCTTCATCAGCTTCACCATTTCGGCTACACCTTCCTCTACTATTTCTTTGACGGTTTTGTTTTCGTCGAGAGTTGGTTCTTGTTCGAGGTAGCCGATTTTGTAGCTGCCATCAAATTCGATTTTACCTTCATAATTGTCATCGAGTCCTGCGATGAGTTTAAGTAAGGTCGATTTACCAGATCCGTTGAGACCCAAAACCCCAATTTTGGCTCCGTAGAAAAACGAAAGCCAGATATTGTTCAATACTTTTTTCTTCGGTGGGAACGTCTTCGATACCCCCGACATTGAAAAGATAATTTTTTTGTCGTCTGCCATTTTCTCAAGATTTAAATTTAAGTGGCTACAAAGATGCGAAAAATTAGCCTTTCTTTTTAATCAAAAAAGGCATAGAAATAGAAGACGGATTGGACGGGTTTTTAGGATAAAACTAAATTATACATCATTCACTACCTTTACCGCTTCATAATTATTTTTAGATGAGAATTTTAATACCTACAATCCTATTTATCTTCCTATTCAACCATTCTTTAATTGGGCAAACTGATGAAAGTCCTCCTGAAGAAGTAGTGAAAAAGAAAGAAAAAATCGAACTGAATCTGGGTGGTGCGCTCCGATATAATTTCAATTACTCTTCTTGGAAACCTAACCAGAAAAAACGTGGTGGTGACTTTGGTTTCGAGGTCTTTCGAATCAACGTAAATGCCGTTTATAAAGATTGGGAATTTCACATTGACCAACGTTTCTACTCGCAGGAGTTTGGCGGTGCATTTTTGAAATACGGTTGGTTTCAATACAATTTAGATAAGCAAAGTCATCTTAAACTGGGATTGATACCTTCCTATTTTGGGGTGCAGCAATTCAATTCGCATAGTTGGTTTTTTCAACTACCATTTTATGTTGGGTTTGAAGATGACCATGATATGGGTTTGAGTTATGATTTTGAAAACAACAAATGGCAAGTCGATTTAGCTTTTTATAAAAATGGAGAATTAACCAGTACGCCTGATGATTCGCCAATTTCTGACTCCAGATACAATTATGATTTTTCCGGAAGGAACAAAGAAATCAATCAAGTGACGGGGCGATTTAATTATAAAATGGGTGAAAAAGTTACTCAAAAAATAGGAGGCACAATACAATATGGAGGCATCTGGAATATTGATACCAAAGAGGTCGGAAGCCAATTTGCTTATGGTTTGCATTATGAAGCCGATTACAAACATTGGAACCTAAAAGGTCAATATTTAAATTACGATAATAAACCCAAAAACGCTCCGGGTGAAAGCAGAGATATCATAGAGATGACTGCCTACGGTGCGCCTTATCAAACAGCTGCCAAAGCAAGTATTTATTCTATCAGTTTGGCTTATTCGATTCCTGTGAAATGGAAGCCTATTAGTTCTATTCAAATTTATAACGATTATTCCTACATGGATAAATCGGTTGCGACTTGGGAGGACACTCAAATGAATGTTTTGGGTGTGCTTATTACTGCCGAGCCACTTTATATTTATGTAGATTATGCAATGGGAAAACATCAACCATGGTTGGGTCCGCAATGGACCAATGCACTTACTACTGGTGATTCAAACAATGGTTGGGAAAGCCGATTCAATATTAATTTCGGATATTATTATTAGAAACAACCTTTAGTTCATATTCTTGATTTCTGATCCAAACAGCACCAAAAATTCTACAAACATTTTACAATGATTAAAAAGATAACCTACCTGATAGGTGTACTGCTGTTTGCGATTAGCTTATATCTTACCTACGAATATTTCACGTTTATTCAGAAACGAGAAAGTGTGGTCATTCAAAAAGGAACAGAAACGACTGCTGCTTTACGGGATGAGGTAGATGGCATTCTTTCTGAGATTGTAAAAGAAGGAAACCGATTGGCAGAGCTATTTGGGAGTGACGAATATTCAATCGAAGAAATTGAAAAATTAATAAAGGAAAGTTCGCTGAGTATTCCTGAAATTCAGGGCGTAACTGCTTGTTTCGAACCATATGGTTTTTCGAAAGATAAGCGATTGCACTGTCCTTATTATAACAAAGGAACGCAGGACTATTTGTATGTCGAAAAAAGTTACGATTACTCCGTTATCGGGAAAGGAACTGCATGGTACACCGGAGTAAGAGATGAAGGAGCAAAATGGGTGGAACCCTATTTCGCAACAGCAGCTCAGGACTGGTATATTGATTACGGAATTCCATTTTATTATAGTTCTGGGCCGAAAAAAGGCGAAGTACGAGGCACGATTACGATGAGTTTTGTGGCGAGTGGTTTTAAGAAATTGGTCCATTCGATGAGCCTTGGAAAAACGGGATATGGGTTAATCACTTCCACTCAAGGAACGTTCTTATCTCATCCAATAAACGAATATATTGGAACTGTCAACCTCAAAGAGGTAATGGAAAAGGAGGAGCAAAAAGAACTCGCTGCTGCATACAAAGGCTTGCTCGCAGGGGAGAAGGGCGATACTGAGTTTAATGATGCTGAACAAAAAGGCGAAACGCTTTTCTTTTATGACAAAATTCCTTCTTCAGGATGGGGAATTGGTTTGCTTTTTTATAAAAAAGATTTGCTGGGAGACGAGCAAGAACTCAATCGTCGGTATATAAGATTGTCCCTGATTTTATCTTTGCTCTTCTTGTGTTTGTTGGGAATATTTTACAATAAAGACTTTTTGGACAGACGAGAAATTTGGAATCTTAGTGTTATTTCGAGTCTATTATTTTTGGCCAATATTTTTCTTGTTTGTTATTTAAAACATTCGACTACCCAAGATCAAAATTCCACCGATAGCCCGCCCATTGTTGATGTAACAAGTTTGGGGAATTTTATTGAGGATCAACATGCTCGCGCCGAAAAGCTAAAAATTCCCAAAGCGACTCCCGTTCCTACGGGACTTTTTGTACAGCAATTAGAATTTGCGGATAGTTATAATGCAAATGTTGGTGGAACAATTTGGCAAAAGTATCCACTCGAAATTGTTGATAGCGTGAAGGTCGGTTTTGCTTTTCCTCAAATGTCACCATTTTCGGAAGCATCCTATATCGAAGAAAGTTATCGAAAAAGGATTGAGCCAAAAGAGGATGAGGCAGGCTATTTATTAGTGGGATCTGATTTTAGAGTAACTCTAAGATTGAATTTAAAATACTCAGATTTCCCTCTGGATAAACGGCACATCAATATTGAAATTCTTCCTTTGGATATGAATGATCA
The DNA here is from genome assembly GCA_937930815.1 of uncultured Saprospiraceae bacterium. Taxonomy (GTDB): domain Bacteria; phylum Bacteroidota; class Bacteroidia; order Chitinophagales; family Saprospiraceae; genus JAGQWW01. Next base: position 3,866 of record CALHBQ010000484.1, read on the forward strand.
TTTGGTTTTTACACCCGATTTGTCGAGTTATAATTATACGAGTCCCTCCCAAAAAAGTGGTTTAAATAATAAAATAAAAATCTCAGGTAGTGAAGTTTTGGAAACCTATTTCAATTATTCTACCGAAAGTTACAACGCCGATTTTGGTTATAATGAGAAAAGTCTTTTTGAAGAAATTCCCGTTTTGCATTTCAATATCCACCTGCGCAGATTGCTGCTCAATGCATTTGTTACCTATTTGATCCCAATTTTTGTTACGCTGATAATGGTTTTCATATTGATCTATTCTTGTGAAAAAACTGCTGAACGGCAGGGCATTAGTGAAAGTATGGCAGCGTTCTTTTTCGTTTTAATTTTCTCTCACATCGACCTTCGAAAAGAGATCGTTACAGCCGATCTAATCTACATGGAGTATTTCTATTTCATCTCCTATCTCGTCTTGGTACTCACGACTTTTAATTTGATTGCTTATACGAAAAGTAAAAATGCGTTATTCGATTTTAATGAGAATCAAATATTTAAAGCGGCATACTTCCCTTTCTTTTTGCTGCTTTTGCTGGCCATGACTTTGGTGAATTTTTATTGAAAAAATTAAACAGCTTCAATAATTCTATGATTTAAAATCGGCTATAGTTATCGTTTTTTTTAATTTCGAATCTAAATTAATCAAGTTGCGCTCCCAAGTTAAGCTTCCTAAGTTTATCCAAAAGCCATTTAATCAGTATGGACAAAAAAGCCATTATTCAACATATCAGTGATTCCATTTTTGAATTACCTACGTCCTGTCAAGAGGAACTCTGCGAGCGGTCAAAGCTGATTTCAGTGGACAAAAAGCAGATACTCATCCGTGAAGAGCAATACAGTGATAAGATGTTTTTTGTGGTAGAAGGCGCCCTTCGAGCCTATTATTTGAAAAAAGGGAATGACATAACCGATTGGTTTGCTTTTGAGAATGAGTTTATTTGTTCCATTCAAAGTTTTTTTACGGGAGTGCCGAGTCCGCATTTTGTTGAGGTGATAAGTGATTCTGTTTTATTGGAAATTTCGCAATCAGACATTTTCTTCCTTTCTGAAAAATATCGCGAATTCGAACGCATGGGAAATCTCTTGACAACCCAAACCATGCTCCAATTACAACAAAGAGTTGTTTCTCTACAGTTCGAAACTGCACAACAGAAATACCTCAATTTACTAAAGGAAAAACCGGACATTGAATTGCGCGTCCCACTCATCCATATCGCTTCTTATCTCGGAATTACCATCGAGACCCTCAGCCGCATCAGAGGAAAAAAAGAGAAAATTTGATTTAGATCAAATGTTTTGTAGAAAAGGTCACCGACCTTTGGGGCATGAAACAAATACATCGAATCACGGGAATCATCGTCTCCATTTTCATTGTCGCGCATTTGTTCAATCATTGCATGGCGTACTATGGCATTGAGACACATCAAGCGATTTTAGAATCTTTTCGAAAAGTATATCGGATCCCTGTTATTGAATTTTTACTGGTTGCTGCTTTTGTTTTTCAAGGTGTTACTGGGATTCAACTTTTTTTGAAGTTGAGAAAAAAGGGACAAAGAACATCTCTTGAAAAATTAAAAATGTACTCAGGTTTGGTCTTAGGATTATTTATCCTTCAACACATTGGCGCAACCATCGGCATGCGTTGGTATTATGAATTTGATACTAACTTTTACTTCGCTGCAAGAGTGGCTATTCAAGAACCTTTTCTCTATTATTTTATTCCATATTATTTCGCGGGCATCATGGCTTTTGCCGTTCATATTGCGGCCGTTCATAGAGGGAAGATAACTCGTTTCGTATCCATTCAACAGGCAACCATTCATTTTTATGGAATCCTATTTTTCTTTTTTCTGGTTGCTGCCCTTATTCTTTTCACATTCACGGGTGGATTTTATGAAATTGAAATTCCTTCACAATACAACGTTTATTAAAATGAGTATACCACTTTTAATCGCTAATTTTCTTACCGTTTCGGCTTTCTTTCTCCACACTTTTATGGGCGATAAAGAACTGAAAATTTTAGAACCCAAACATTTAGGAAACGAAGATTCATTTCTTGCAAGAGAAAAATGGACGATGGCAAGATGTGGTTGGCATTGGCTTTCTTTTGATTTGCTTTTTGCTTCGGTTGGATTGGCCCTAATTAGTTTTTCCAACTTTTTTGAAAATGAAAAATTACTTTTGCAAGTTTTAGCTTTTTACTTTTTCGGTTATGGTTTGTCTTGGTTGATTGGCATTGCTATTTCTAAATCGTTTCCACAAAATTATCTGAAACTTGGACAGTGGATGTTATGTTGGGTAATTAGTGGATTGATTTATTGGGGGATTTGAAAGAGGTGCAATAATGCGTACTTCGAGCGAAGTCGAGAAGCACACGAGCGAAGAACTGATTTCTACTTTTGTGCTTCTCGGCTTCGCTCGAAGTACGCATAGGAGTTGATTATTTCACTTTTAAAACCTTCCTAATTACATTCCCAACTTTCAAAAAATAAACCCCTTCTGGTAAATGGGAAACATCTATTTGATACTCATTAGAATTGATTGTCCCATTTAAAACTGATTGCCCAGTTAAATTCAAAAATTGAAAATCTAAATTTTCAAATCTATCAAATTTGAGGTTAATAATTGAGGTAGTTGGATTTGGGGAGATGGATAG
>CALHBQ010000485.1 GCA_937930815.1 uncultured Saprospiraceae bacterium
TTTTATTACGTCAATCATTTTTCATTCAAGTTATTGTGACCATAATTATCAAATTCTATGTTGATTACGCAAATCTGGAGATTTGAAATCTTTCGTGACCCGTCAGAGACCTGCACGAGCAATGACTTTTTTTTATAAAAAAGTCATTGCTGGCGAGGTTCTCCGAACCGATGCCATTTATTACCAAATCTCCAGATTTGAGTCAAAAAAATTTACTCATTTTAAATTCTTGATTTAATGGTCAATCAATTCAAATTATCGCCATCCTTCTTATCACTTTTAATAATCACTCGCAAAGATTGGTCATAAGTAAAATAACTTACCATCCAATTGAGCATAACAATCAGTTTGTTACGAACACCTAAAATTTGAAATAAATGAACCACCAACCACATCACCCAAGCCAGAAACCCTTTAAATTTCCAACGTGGCAAATCAACAACAGCACGATTGCGACCAATCGTTGCCATTGAACCTAAATCTTTATACTGAAAAGGCGTTAACTCCCTGTTTTTCAATTGGTTAAGTAAATTTTTGCAAAGATGTTTTGCTTGCTGCATTGCCACTTGCGCGACCTGCGGATGCCCGTAAGGAAGGGCTTCTGACTTCATCATCGCGATGTCTCCGATGGCATAAATATTCTCTACCCCGACTACTTGATTGTACTCATTTACACAGATTCTATTTCCTCTTTCGTAGCATTGTTGAGGGATTCCTTCTATGCTGTTTCCTTTGATTCCTGCTGCCCAAATTAGTTTTCTGGTTCGTAGTGTTTGTCCATCTTTGGTGGTTGCGAATTCGCCATCGTAAGCCGTTACACGAGTTCCTAATTTTACTTCAACTCCTAAATCAGTCAAATATTTGAGTGCGCCTTCCCCTGCTTCTTCCGACATTCCTGGCAATAATTGCTTCCCACTTTGAACCAACCAAATATCAATTTCTTTTGAATCCAACTCATGAAAATCTTTTGGAATGATGTACTTTTTCATCTCTGCTAAAGCTCCCGCGACCTCTACTCCAGTTGGGCCACCACCTACAATCACAATATCAATGAGCCCTTGTCTTTCCTCATAATCGGTCATCGAAAGTGCCTTTTCATAATCGCCCAAAATCGCATTTCGCAACTCCAGTGCTTCCGGCAATGACTTCATAGGAATCGCATGTTTGGCGATTTCTTCATTGCCAAAAAAGTTAGTCGTTGCTCCGATTGCCAAAACTAATTCATCGTAGTTACAAATTCCGAGTGGTGTTTTCAGACACTTTGTTTTTGTATCAATCTCCGTAACTTTTGTAACTCTGATGAATACATTCTTTTTATTTTGAAATATTTTCCGAAAGGGAAAAATGATAGAACTGGGCTCTAAACCCGCCATTGCGACCTGATAAAAAAGCGGCTGAAATTGGTGGTAATTGTTTTTATCAATTAGCACCACCTGTATTTTCTTGTTCTTGCTGAGTTTTCGCGCGAGCATCAGCCCGGCAAAGCCTCCACCGACTATAACAACTCGTTTCTGATCTGTTTCTGGAATGTTGATTTTGACCATACCACAAATGTATAAATCAAAACTAAATATACCGCTTTTGACAATTCAATTTTTTAAAAGGTAAATGTGTACTTTCGCACCTGACATACTTTGGGAAATTATTCTCTCCAAGTTTAACATTCTTTCAAACCATTTTTAAAAATTCAACCTTCATGGGAACAGGGGGCATGAATCCTGAATACGCAAAATTATTCTTCAAAGGAGTACTAAAAATCCATAATAAGGAAGCTTATGATTGGAAAACCAAATGCGTGTTTCTTGAAAAGCTATTGGTGAAAGTTTATGTGATTGCCACCAAAAAAGAGCAGATACAATTCACCAATCTTTTTGCTCGAATCAGCTATGCAGGTCAAAAGTTTGAGATTGATAAAAAAACGGAATTTCAACTCCATTCCTATCGTAGATTTGTTCGAACCAAACAAGACAACCCTAACTATTCAGAATGGGAAGAGTTGTATGAATTGGGTTTAAAAATTACGCCTAAAATCATTCAAAAAATATGGGATATTGCTATCCCTCCAGAGATTTATAAAATTACTCCTAAAATCGTTTCTCTTCAAATAAATCCGATACAAGCCGTTGATTTTCAACCATTTGTGAGAGTTGTCTTGATGAAAGACGAACCTAAAAAGGAGTATTTCAAAGCAATCAGCGAGTTAACCGGAAGCGAAGTGATTGTCCGTTATAATATACCTGAACGGAATGCCAATTTCAACCCAACGATTCAAGTGATTCGGGAAACTTTTGGGTTTCCGTTGACAGTAAATTTGATTGATGTAGAATTTGATAAAGAAGGCGTTTTACGGCCAAAAGCATTTATCGTCGAGCCTGATTATTTGATGGATATTACAGCGGTTTCGGAGTGTTTTCAGCCGAGGCATAATGAGCCAATGTTGTATTTGCTAAAAAAAATGATGCCCTTCAAATCATCCTCTCCATTGATTATTGGAAACATCGCCAACTTCTTTTTGGATGAGTTGATGACCAATCCAGATGCGGAGTTTAAAGAGTTATTTCCTAAAGTTTT
>CALHBQ010000486.1 GCA_937930815.1 uncultured Saprospiraceae bacterium
CAATGTAAGAACAACTCTCATTTAAGATTAAATTTTATGAAAATACAAGGCGCAAAGACGCAGAGAAATCATCTCTTCACGTCTTTGCGCCTCTGCGTTCATTTTAACAAGAGTGCTTACTCTTTAATAATTCGCTGAGAAAACAACTCCCCACTTTTAGTAGAAATTTTCATAAAATAAGCTCCATCAACCTGCGCTGATAAATCTAATGTTCCAGAAAATTCATCCCCGTTCTCAACCTTCACCAATCGACCTAAAACATCGTAAATTTCAATTTTATTAATATCGAAATTTTTCAAACTTTCTATCAAAAACAATCCATCACTTGGGTTAGGATAAACAGAAAATGCTCCAGCTGCATCTGCCTCTTCAACAGAGGTTACCAAATCAAACTCTACCCAATTGATGTTGAATTCTGAATCGGTCATATCCAAACGAAGTACTTGATTTCCTTGAGGAATCGTTGCGAAAAAATCTCTTGACGTTTCCCAATCTTGCCATCCTCCAGTTGCATTAAAATTGGCAGAATGAAGGTTCTTGACATTTCCATCTGGTTCGACAAGTTGAAGATTTAGACTACCTCCATTGTTCAATGAAGCCGTTCTGTATTTTACTCGGAAAGTTCCACCCGTGCTCACTTGTACATCATAATCACAAAAATCACCAGGTGCTAAAAAACCGATATTTTGTCCTCCGCCAGTATCAGTCGTATTCTCTAAAACAATTCCAACTTGCTCTGAAAAATCTTCTGCTTGCATACGTCCAGGAATTGGAATTTTAGGAGAAATCGTATTTAAAACTGGAATCGAAGTAAAGTTCTCAAGGTTCGAACCATCAGTCGAAACCAACGACGAACCGCTGTAATCCATTCGAATATTATCAGATAATTTGAAAGTATGATTTACATCAAAAATCAAAACACGTGTATTATCTGGATGAATCGAAGCAGTCAAAATGGTTATCGGAGAACCATTAACTCGTATCGCAAAATCATTTTTAAAAGTTGACATTGGGTCAGTCATCGGTTTATTCAAATTGAGTTGAACGGTCTTTTCATCCAATGTAATTGCAGATACATAATTTGCAGAAACAGATGACGCATCACCTGTCCGCGTAAATTCAAAACTACTCAAATTGATACCCGTTCCATCAGAAACAAAACGCATTTTATTGATGCCTTCTGTCAAGACAATTCCTGAAACTGTTGTATTTCCCCAAGCATCCCATGCCCCTGTTTGAGGTACATCGATTACATTTGTCACTGCTCCTTCATCAATTTCTAAATGAAATTTTCCAGTCGCATCAGCGGCAGCTGTTCTAATTTTAACATCATATACCCCTGATTCAGCGACATTCAAACTGTATTGAATCCACTCGTCTTTATCGGTCCAACCGACGCTGTAACCAAGTGTGTTTTCGGCATCGGTTGTCGGTTCAATATCTACGCCATCGTTGCGATATGCCCATCCATTATTCCATGCCGTGAAGCTTCCAGTATTAATATGATAAGTCGCCACACCAGAATCTTCGTAGGCAATCCCCGGACGTCCCATATCAAAATCCGCTGCATAAACTTTCCCAGGCACTTCTAAATTTTTGAAAGGTTTTGCCGTGTCATCATGCGGCTGACGGAGCATCGCATCAAATACATCTCTTTGTATAAAACAGTTTTCAATTTTTAAATTTTCGGCTAATTCCATGATGGTTGCTTTTGCAAATGCGGCATCAGGTTTAGTCCCTCCGTCTGTCCAATAATCCAAAAGCGTTTGGTATTCAGGCGTCTTTTCAATAGACATTAAACCTGCAATGGATTCGATTTTTTTCTCTGGCCACCATGCCCATCCAATGCCATTATCTTCAAATAATTTAATGGCATCTCTAAACCATGCATTAGAATTCTCTCCTGATTCCCCAAAATAAACTGGCACATCAAAATCCAATAATCTCGTTGCAAATTCAATATCAGATGGATTATTATAACTCCAATATTTATGTGGACCATATGCCATGTTATCATCCCAAGGTGGTGTCAAGCCTGTAAAATCATTGGCAAACCAGTTGCCTTCAATTATTAAAATATGTTCATCATCAATCGCTCGAATAGAGTCGGTTATTTCTTCATATAATTTGCGCAGCGCCGTTCCATTTGGCAAATCCCAATTCGGCTCATTCAGTAAATCGTATGCGCCAACCCAAGGCTCATCTTTGTATCGTTCAGCCAGTCTTTTCCAAAGTGCAACTGTTTTGTCCCAGTTTTTTGGGCTTTGCCAAAGAGAAGGTTTGCTTGGATCACGGTCGGAGATTTCAATCGCTTGACCTTGTCCTCCTGGTGCTGCATGCAAGTCAAGTATCACATACATTTCATTTGCTTTGCACCATTCTATTAAAGTGTCGGTCATTTCAAATCCACGCGTCAACCATGTTTGCTCGCCGGAAACTGGCTCATCCTCAATGGGTAACGTATATAAATTATAATGCATTGGCAATCGTACGGAATTGAAACCCCATGCCGCCATTGAATCAATGTCTGCTCTTGTGACATGATTTTTCAACCATGCATCATAGAATTCATCCGTACTGGTTTCTCCGATTAGCTCTTCTATTTTTCCTCTGATTTGAAATTGTGCATTTGCAAATGCAGAGGTTTGCAACATGTATCCTTCTTGCAACATCCATCCACCCAAACCCATTCCTCGTAGGATGATCGTATCTCCGTTTTCGTTGGTGATAGCAGTGCCTTCTGTTTTTAGGAATTGACCGAAGGAGGTCATTATGGTTACTAAAATTAGGAATGCTGTGAGGTGGAGTTTCTTTGTCATTTTTATTATGAATTTGCTGGGTTCAGTCTCCAGACTGAACTTATTTATCAAGGCGTCTCCAGACGCAAGGCTTATTATTAAAATGCTAATATTTTATTCGTCGGAGACGAATTGATATTTAGGTTCAGTCTGGAGACTGAACCCAACATGAAATAAACCAAAAGAGCTACATGGCTATTTCTTCGTCTTAGAATTATCGGTCGTTGTTGAATTTTTCAATTCAAAATTACCCATCAAACCTTTGGCAGAAGTGCCACCAACTTGCACGTCGAACATACCTGACTCGACTATAAACTCGCCCTGATTGTTGTAAAATCCTAATTCTTTATCTGTCAAATTAAAGCGAACTGTTTTTGAAGCACCTGCCGCTAAACTGATTTTTTCAAATCCTTTCAACTCTTTGACAGGACGGGTTACGCTGCCTACTTTATCACGAATGTAAAGTTGAACAACTTCTTCGCCTGCTACTTTTCCAGTATTTTTAACAGTAATATCAACGGCTACATTATTGCCAGTTCCAGCAACAATATTTAGACCTGAATAATCAAAAGTTGTATAACTCAAACCATGACCAAAAGCATAAAGTGGCGCATTCGTTTGATCAGTGTAATGTGACCAGAAAACTTCTGCTTTTGGTCCAGGGCGACCTGTATTTTTATAGTTATAATAAATTGGAACTTGCCCAACGTTACGTGGAAAAGTCATCGGTAATTTACCACTTGGGTTGTAATCACCGTATAAAACATTCGCTATTGCATTACCACTTTGTTCTCCCAAATGCCATGCTTCTACAATGGCAGGAATATTTTTATCAGCCCATTCGATTGCCAAAGGACGGCCGTTGGTTAAGACCAAAACGATGTTTTTATTAACTACAAAAACTGCTTCTAATAACTCTTGCTGAAAACCAGGCAAGTCGATATTGGAACGACTACGACCTTCTCCTGACATCATTCCATGTTCACCCAAAACCATCAAAACGACGTCTGCTCCTTTCGCGGAAGCGACTGCCTCATCAAAACCTGAACGGTCAGTGGTATTTACTTTGGTGTGCTCATGGAAGGCGGGGGAATTCTCAGTCAATTTCGGTCCTCTGTCGAAAGAGATAGAATTCCCATCATAATTTTTTAAGCCTTCTAAAACTGAAACCGCTGTTTCTGGTTCGGCAGCTAATCGCCAGTTGCCTAAAGGACTGGTTTTATCATCTGCCAAATCTCCGATTACTGCTATTTTTTTACCTGACTTTGGAAGCGGTAAAAGGTCATTCGAGTTTTTTAAGAGAACGATTGAGCTTTGTGCAACTTTCAAGGCAGCTGCCTTGTGGTCAGCATGTCCGACCGTTGCTTTTTCGCGATTTACATCACAATATTTATAAGGGTCATCAAACAAACCCATGTCAAATTTTAATTTTAAAATACGACGAACGGCATCGTCGATATTTGCCAAAGACACTTTTCCTGATTCTACTAATTCTTTTAAGTGAACGACATACAATGCAGATTCCATATCCATGTCTGAACCTGCATTGGCTGCTAACTCAGCGGCATGTTTGCCATCGGCAGCGTATCCGTGGGCAATCATTTCTCCGATGGAACCCCAGTCCGAAACCATCATTCCTTTCCAATTCCATTTTCCTTTAAGGATGTCTCTTTGTAGAAATTTATCACCTGTTGCAGGTACGCCGTTGAGTTCGTTGAAGGAGTTCATAAAAGTCGCAACTCCTGCATCTGCTGCTGCTTTGAAAGGTGGAAGCAACACATTGTACAACGTACTCGTCCCCACATCAGCTGTATTATAATCTTTTCCAGATTCAGCAAAACCATAACCGGCAAAGTGTTTGGCACAAGCGGCTACCGTTCTATTACTTTTCAAATCATCACCCTGAAATCCTTTTACTCTTGCCTCTGCGATTCGACTTCCTAAGTATGGATCTTCGCCTGCTCCTTCCATTACTCTACCCCATCTTGCATCTCTTGAGATGTCAACCATTGGTGCAAATGTCCAATTGATTCCTTCTGCTGCTGCTTCTGCTGCTGCAACTTCTGCTGACTTTTTAATCAAGTCTAAATCCCAACTTGCGGTTTCAGCCAAAGGAATCGGCATGGTCGTTTTATATCCGTGAATGACATCAAATCCAAATATCATTGGTATGCCTAATCTCGAATTTTCAACTGCTAATTTTTGCATTGCTCGCACCTTATCTACTCCGCGTACATTTAGCATCGAACCCACTTGTCCAGACTTGATATGTTTGTATCGGCCTTCTGCCCAGTCACCTGTTGGGGTTGGACCAGTAGCATCAAAGAAACCATTGTATTGATTCATTTGCCCGATTTTTTCTTCGAGCGTCATTTTGGCAAGAAGTTCTTCGACTGGGTCGCTGTTGATGATTTTTTTATCAACTTTTTGGCTTACCACATCTTGATTTTTCATATTGCACATGGCGAATGAAATAATGATTAAGGCTCCGAAAACGAGAATATTTTTCATTAGAAACTTTTAATGTTGGTGGTTTTTTGGGTGGGTGGTTTTTCTTTGGCATAGTTGACAAACCCCGGACTTGCCTCTTTTGTCGGCTCGTCGTCCCCTCTCAAGAGGGGACGCGCCACTGCCAAATATTTGCAGATAGATTTAGGCGGAGCAGTTCCCCTCTTGAGAGGGGTGCCGCGCAGCGGCGGGGTGTGTAAACACAAATCTATTAGCGAGCTTCGCTCTTTTTTAACTGAAATAAATCCCGAAGTAAATTCGAGACACGTTTCAGTTCTACTTTACTGAAAGACGCGGATATAATCAACAATCATGTGCTGTGGGAAAGGCGTGCTGGCATCAGGATCTCCTGGCCAATTTCCTCCTACCGCTACATTGAAAATGAAGAATTGATTTTTTTGTAATTCATTTAATCCAGCACCTGTGATATTTAACTCATTATATTGAACATCGTCTAATAACCATTTGATAGAGTTCTCTGTCCAAATGATTGAAAAAACGTGAAAGTCGTCGTTGAAAGTTCGAGTACCAGAAAGCGATTTACTTGTACCGTATGATTTATGATCACTGTTGTCTGACCAGTGAGCCGTTCCATGAACTTTATTGGGTTGATGTCCGAGCAATTCCATGATATCTATCTCGCCACATGCTGGCCATCCTACTGTTGAAATATTGCTTCCAAGCATCCAAAGTGCTGGCCAGATGCCTTGACCTTTTGGCAAAGCTGCACGGATATCTACTCGTCCGTATTGAAAATCAAATTTTCCTTTTGTAATCATTCTTGTGGAAGTGAACCTTCTGGTATCATCTTCTCTTGCTTCGATGATAAGGTTACCATCAACGATTGAAGCATTTTCTCCTCGGGTATAATATTGGAGTTCGTTGTTTCCCCATCCCCATGAGCCATTACCGATTTCGAAAGTCCAATTATCATTATTGACCCCTGGGCCTTCAAATTCATCTGCCCAAAGTAAACTCATACCTGGGTAGCTGGTAGGTGAATCTGGACCTGTTGTAGGGATTGTAAAACTGGTTGGTTCTCTATCATCGTTTATGATATTAACCTGAGCAGTTCCTAAATCTGTTTCTGCGTTTCCTTCTAAACTAGTGATCGTAATTTCAAAATACTCATCTGTTTCTGAGTCACTATCACCTAAAATCTGAACACTATAATCTTTGTTTTTATCACCTGGTTCGAATACGATAGGAACGTTTGAAAAACCGACATAATCTTCACCCGCAGTGGCTGTCCCATCTACTGAACTAATGTAGGCTGTTACTAATGTTTGAGTTTCTTTATTTAAACGGATGCGTACAAATGTGTTTGAATCATCTTCTCCTTCATCTACTGAAATTTCAACAATTGAAACCTTTACTGCATCAACAACTGGATCTTCACTCCCTCCATCTCCACAGGAGAAAACAAAAAGAAGTGTAGAAAAAATTAAAACGAATGCTTTTAAATTTGAATTAAACATGTCTATTTTTTTAATTAAAATAATATCGAGTGTTGTGCAATGTTCCAAAAAGAAAAAAATTCAAGAGGTGACGAAAGCGCCACCTCTTGAAAAGTAATATAAGTTATTCTGAGATTAAACGCATTGTCCAAAAGCCGGTACCAACTGAACCAGCAGTATAATCAATGGCAATTGTCAATCTTTCTGTATTTCCAATTTTTGCATAATCAATTACTTCGTAAGTAATTTCTGAAACTGGCGCTAACATTCCGTCCAATTCACCACCGTTAAATGGCTTGTTGAAACCTAAGAAAGCACCTGATCCCATTACCGTAATCTGAGTGTCTGTTGCAGAGAAGGAGTGCATTCCTGAACCTAAAACATTGTAAGGAGCAGGAATATCTGCATCTGCAATACATGCATCTGCACCACCCATGTAACCTTCAGCCCATACTTCACCTTTCGTATCATAAGAATACATGCCACCATCGGTAAAAACGAACTCATCATCAAATTGACATGCACGGTCGGCTGGATTATCAACACCAGGCCAAAAATCTCCAGCGCCAGGAGCTGAACCTACGAAATATGAATTTGCTCCATCCAATTTCCAAACTTTACCTGTTGCATTTGATAAAGCTGCTGCTGAAAATGTTGCTGAACTAATTACAACGATTTCAGATTTTACATTACTTCCTCCCATGTCATCCATAGCTGTTAATGTAACAGTGAACTCTCCTTCAGAAGCATAAGTATGACTTGGATTTTCAGTAGCATCGGTACCTCCATCACCAAAATCCCACATGTATGTAGTAGAATTTTTTGAAGTGTTTGTAAAATCTACATTGAATCCATCTTTTACATAAGTGAAACCAGCAGTAGGCATCGCTGATGGAAGTGGTGGAATATCAGCTGGGTTGTGGTAACTCAACAAGTAAAAATTCCATGCACTATTGTCAGCATTAACCAAAGCCACACTCATAGTATCCGCAACTGTACCAGGAGCGATATTGAATACTTCGTACGTTTTTGATGTCAACGGAATGAAGTTATCACCAGCAGCAGTTTTATTTGCTAAACCAATGTATGCTCCAGCACCATCAATCGTAAGTGAACCTGCAGCTGGATCATAATCATATGTATAATTTCCTCCACTTGCAAAAGCACTTAAATCATCACCATCTCTTGAGGTAAAAATACCAGCTTCTGTTTCATCATGGCAGCTTTCTGCTTCACCGACAGCTTTCCAACCACCGTTTCCATCAGAGTCAATAAAGATAGTTCCACCTGAATTGAATTCCCAACTTCCGTCTCTGTTGAAAGTAAATTCATCATCCAAAATACATGGACGCTCACCCAATGGCGTTACACCACCAAATGACCAGTAATTGTTGACGCCAACTGCTTCTCCAATTCCTAATGCAATTCCTTCTCTTGATAAAATCCAAGTTTTAGAAGTTGCACCAGCTAATAAAGCCAATTGTGAATTAGGATCATTCAGAGTGAATGATTCTGTTTTTATTGCTTCAGTGGTTCCTTTGGCAGTTAATGTTACGGTGTATTCTCCTGCTGCATCATAAACGTGCGTTGGAGCTTCTTCTGTACTGGTTGTGTTATCTCCAAAATCCCATGTGTAAGAAGTCGCGTTTTGAGAGAAATTTTTAAACGTAACTTCTAAAAAATTATCAGTGCTAATTTCATATTGGAAACTTGCAATTGCATCAGAATTACCTGATGGTTCTGGATCATCTTTTTTACAGCCAATTGCTACTACTAGCGAAAAGGCTAATAAGGATCCTAAAATTCGTAAATATGACTTGTTCATTTTTTTGAATTTAATGAAGTGATTAAAATAAGATTAGTGAAAGTTATTTTTTGAAGTTGAAAGTTTTAGGTTGAATGTTCCAAGTTTCTTTCAACTTAGAACATTCAACTTTCAACTTGTACTTTTATCTAAACAGACTTGCGTCTGGCATAGTAGTCAATTGATTAGCAACCGATGTTTCGTCAAGAGAGATAGGTAGCCATAAATCTTCAGGAGTAAAATTAGATCGACGTAAATCTCCTGCTGGAAAAACTTCTGCTGTAGCTCTACCTGAACGAACCAAATCATACCAACGGTCTCCTTCTAAAGCTAACTCAGCACGACGTTCGTACCAAATCATATCCATCGCACTCCAGCCTTGCTCTGCCATAATAGTTTGAGCTGTTTTGAATGAACCTGTGTTATCACCTGGGCCAGCTGCCCTTTCTCTTACTTCGTTGATGTGCATCATTGCAGTCCCTTCAGAACCGTTTCCTCTGATTTGAGCTTCAGCTAACATGAGCAAAACATCAGCATATCTGATTGGATGCGTATTTGCGGATTTTGTTAAATTATTATCTCCACCATTTGAATTAGTTCCTAAATGCGCTTTATAGTTGGCGTATTTTTGTTGCCAGTACCCTGTATAATCAATTGGATTACTTTGTGTACGATCGATTGTTACTGTACATGAACCTCCTGCTGTATCTATGGCAAAAGCCAATTGTTCTTCAGTGGCAATAGTCAACTCACGACGATACTCATCATCTGGCAAATAGTGGTCATACAGCTCTTTTGTAACCATCATGAATCCCCAACCTGCTTCGTAATTTGGATGATCTTCGCAAAGACCACGAATTCCACACAACTGAATAATTCCATTTCCGTCAATCCCTTCAAACCAGCCCCAATCACTTGTGTACAAAGGATTGTGTTGTATTTCGAAAACTGATTCTCCTGTATTTCTTGCATTGAAAGTGTAAAGAGATTTCATATCATCTTCCAATTCGTAAACACCTAAATTTACTACTTGCTGAAATGCATCTGCAGCTAAATCGAATTTGGCTTGGTCATCATTAAGTAGGTCTGCCCAGTATAAATAAGCTTTTCCAAGCATTGCTAAAGCTGCTCCTTTGGTAGCACGCCCCACTTCTGCCGAAGAAACAGAAACTGGTAATTCATCCGCTGCATCTTGTAAATCTGCAGTAATCGATTCGAACACTTCTGAAAGAGAATTTCTCTCCAAATTTACTTCATCTGGAGCAAGTAAAGAATTCACAATAGGAATAGGTCCAAAATGTTTGAACAATTCAAAATGATAGTACGCACGTAAGAATTTCGCTTCAGCTTTGAATCTATCTACAGCTGGAGACTCTATCTTAGATTGAGCCAAAACTGTGTTTGCTCTAAAAATACCGATATAATTTCTTCTATACAATGGTTGAAGAACAGTGTTGGTATTTGTATTCGTAAAATCATCGAACTCTTGCCAACCGGGTTGATCATTGTTTGATGGGTCACCACCTGCATTTGCATTGTCTGAACGAATTTCTCCGTACATAACGAAAGAAATCCATTGACCGTAAGCCATTGACCAAGCTAATGGATCATAAGCTGCAATCAATCCAGAAAAGACTTGGTCTTCTGTTTGAAAGAAATTGTTAGATAAAAATTCACCAACTGGTTCTACATCCAATCGATCTTCGCTACAACTTTGGATTCCTGCAAAACTTACCAAGGCAAGAAGTAGAAAATATTTTTTTGCAAATTTCATTTTTCTATATTTTTGAAGGATTTTTTAAAAATGAATCCTTTTTTAAATTTTATTTTTTAAAATCAAAAATTGAGATAACGCTTTACTTTCGCGGAGCACCGCTCCGCGTTACGTTAGAAGGTTACTTTGACACCTCCACCAACTGATTTATTGGAAGGGTAAAATCCTTTATCGATTCCAGTATCTAAAATCCAACCGTTGGTTCCGATGTCTGGATCGAAGCCTCTGTAGTTGGTAAGTGTCAATAAATTATTAGCTGAGAAGAAAACTCTAAGTTCTTTCATTTTTGCTTTCTCAATCAATTTTGTCGGCAATCTATAGCCTAACTGCACATTTTTCAATCTTAAAAAATCACCTTCTTCAATGTAAAAATCAGATGGTCTTTGATTGTTATTTACATCTACCGAAGCAAGTCTTGGCAGCTCTGCATCTGGATTATCAGGTGTCCAACGGTCTAACCAAAATGATTGGTAATTAGTATAAGTGATATCCGAACGTTCGTAGGTTCTGTATATATCATGACCTATTTGCGCAGAAACAATTGCACTTACATCAAAACCTTTGTATTTAATATTGGTCGCCAATCCAAAAATGTGATCTGGCCAAGGTGAACCAAGGTCACCAATATCATCCGAGTTGATTTCACCATCACCATTGGTATCAAGAAATCTTAAATCACCCGCAACCGCATCTGGTTGAAGTGGGTCTCCATTAGAATTAATATGACTAAAGACTTCTCCTTCATTTTGGAAAATTCCATCAGATTGGTATCCAACAAAATGTCCAACAGGGTACCCCACTGTCATGCGGGTAATACCAGTATTTCTAACTGGCCAACCCCATCCACCAATGAATGCGGCATCTCCAGCAATACGAATTACTTCGTTTGTGAAGTGAGTATAACTCAAATTCGTAGAAACGGTCAGACCTCTTTTTCTAATTCTATTTCCAATACCTACTTCAATACCTTGATTTCTAATTTCTCCTAAATTTGAAATCGGATTATTGGTTGCCCCTACATATCCAGGTATGGACTCATTCATCAATAGGTCTTTGGTTGTTTTTCGATAAATATCTGCTTCCAAAGTCCATTTTCCTTCCAAAAGTTCTACTTCTACTCCAATATCGATTTGATCACTTTCTTCCCATTTCACATTTGGGTTTGGAGGAGTTGCCAAAGCTGCACCTCTAAAAAGTGTTGGCGTCTGGCCAAATGCATATGTAAATACATTTTCAATTCTCGATGCAAAAGTTAGCGGCGCGATTCTATCTGAACCGTTTACTCCCCAACTTGCTCTTACTTTCAAATTACTAACTGGTTCAAAATTGAAGAATGGTTCTTTTGAAACCACCCATCCAGCAGAAAATGAAGGGAACATTCCCCAACGGTTATTCGCTCCAAAATTGGAAGAACCATCTCTTCTTAAGGTTGCAGTAAACAAGTACTTTTCATCATAATCATATAATACACGTCCGAAATAACTAATGATCCTATAATCAACTCCAGCACCACCATAAGTCAAATCTGTTGAATCTTGACCTGAATTTAAGTATTGCCAATTTGGGTCAAATTTTACTGCATCTGGAATTGATTCAGTTGAACCACCAGCATTTGTTGATTCCGAGGCGCGGTAAGAAGTTCCTAAAATAAAATCAAGGTTATGAATCTCTTTGAAGCTGTTTTTATAATTTACATAATTCTCAAATTGATAGGATTGGTAATTGCCATATCCTTGAGAAACATCGTTGTATAAATTAACGAACGCATCATGAAATTCGTAATCCGGCTGAAAGTTTCTAAAACTAAACCATCCAGTTTCCAAACCAGCGTCTGATCTGAATTTCACATTTTTGAACGGCTTGATTTCTAAAAATACATTACCTTGAATCTGATCCCCTTTTCCACTTCCGTTACTCAAAAACAGTCTACTTAAAGGATTAATGTACTCTTTCTTCACCCAATTAGATTGCTCAAATCCGTATTGTTTGTTTTCGTTATAAACCGCCGTTAAGGGGTCATAAGCAAAAGCATCAATTTGTACAGTTCCAAATGCGTTATTCGTTCCAATGTTTTGATTATTGAATCGATTAACGTTGATGTTTTCACCGATTTTGATGTAGTCGTTAATCTCTTTGGTAGAGTTGATACGTGCTGAATAACGCTCATAATTTGATTTGTCTCCACCAATCACTCCATTCTGATTCCAATAATCAAGTGACATAAATGCATTTTTCACTTTTGCAGAAAGTCGGTGATTTACAACACCTGCTGGGGCAAATATTTCATCCATCCAATCTGTATCATTTGGAAGCACATCCCCAACTTGAGGAAATCCCAATTGATTCAAAGCATTGGTTTGACCACTATTAGCAAATTTCTCTCTTGTAATCATCACATATTCCTCCGAATTCAACATCGTAGGAGTTCTCCATGGTTGAGAATTTACGTAGCTACCTTCGTAAGTGATTTCACCTCCTTTTTCGTTTTTACCTTTTTTGGTGGTAATGATGACCACTCCATTCGCAGCTCTTGCTCCATAAATCGCACAAGAAGCTGCATCTTTCAATACATCAATAGATTCTATATCACCTGTACTGATATTATCAATGTTACCAACTTGCAATCCATCCACAATAAAAAGTGGTGAGTTATCTCCGTTGGTACTAATTCCACGAATCAGAACTGCTTTACCAGACCCCGGTTGCCCACTCGATTCGTTTACAAGAAGTCCAGTGACTTGTCCTTCCAATGCAGCAGTGGCATCTGAAACTACAATTCCTTCTAAATCTTCAGATGAAAGTTTTGAAATTGCCCCTGTTGCTACTCTTTTCTTTTGTTGACCATATCCAACCACAACGATTTCATCCAACAACTCTGAAGAAGTTTTCATTGAAATGTCTAAAAACTCAGCAGTTGAGATAGGTAAAACGATTTCTTCAAAACCCGTATATGAAATTTTCAAGGTTGCAGGAAGCGTTACATTTTCTAAAGAAAAGCTTCCGTCCAAATCTGTCACTGTTCCATTATCTGTACCATCTACCAGAACAGCTGCTCCAATTAGGGTTTCAGCAGTGGTGCCGTCTACAATTTTTCCCGATATCGTTGATTGGGCTATACTGACAAAAGGTAATAACCCAATAAATGCCAGCAGTAAAGTAATTTGTAATTTCATATAATGAGAGTTTAAAATAATTTGTAACTGTTATTCTTTAAGTTTCAAAAAAAGAAATCCGTGTTTCCACAAATATGCATTCAATTCACTCAGTTTACGTGTAAAACAGACTACGACAATACTACTACAGCGAAATTTTTAACTCCAGAGGCAAGTTAGATGACATTGTTTAGTTGAAAAAATCGGAAAATTCGAAATAAAAGTTTGGATTTCAAAGAGGTGTCTTTTGGGTTTTGTGGGAATTGATGGGTTTGTGGAATAACACACCCCAGCCTTACTTCCTAAAAAGGAAGTAAGGCGTCCTTCCGAATGTATTCGGAACAAGCTCTCTCAAGAGGGGAGCTGTGCTCCGAATTAAAATTTTGGAAAAATAAAGCACCTGTGATTGCGAGAGCAGATCAAACAAATCATTAAATACTAAACCAATAAATTGAGCGATGACAACTCCCCTCTCCGAGAGGGGACGATGAGACGACGACAGGAGTCGAGACCGGGGTGTGTTCAACGATGCCAAGAAAAGAAAAGAAAAGAAAAAAAACTCCAACCTCTACTCAAACTCAGAAATATACTCTACTAAATTATGTCCACTTTCCAAATCCAAACGCTTCTTCAAACGATAACGACTTTGCTCAACTCCTCTAACAGAGACATTTAAAAGAGAAGCAATCTCTTTTGTACTTAAATTGAGGCGAATCAACGAGCATAACCGAATGTCATTTTGGGTAAGTTTCGGATGTCGCTTTTTGATAGATTTTAAAAATTGCTTATCCACCTGATCGAAATAGAGGTTAAACTCTTTCCAATAGTCCTCCCCTTCCAATTCTTTGTCGAGCATTCGCAAGACTTGTCTTAGCTTTTTTGGATCGTCTTTGGTTTCCGACATTTCTTCCTTAATGTTGGTAAGGATTTCCTTTTTATGCGCCATTTGGACGGAGGAAAACATCAATTTGGAGTTTTTCACTTGTACCTCTGCTTCGAGTTTTTCGTTTTTCAACTGTAATATTTCGCTTTCTGCTTTTATCATTTGTTGTTTATAGGCTTCTTGCTGTCTGTTTAGGACGAAAAGAAAACCGCCGATTATCAAAGCAGAAATCAATAATGCCATGAAAACTCTAAACCAAATCGTTTTCCAGAAAGGCGGTTTGATATTAACAATGACACTCGCTTCACTGTTCCCATTTCGAACTCTAAAATTAAAACTACCTGGGTCTAAATTGGTATAATGAGCAGAGTGTTCACCTGGCTGCCCAATTTGCCAGTTTTCATCGAAACCTTCCATTTTATACTCAAAAACAGCTTGTTCTGGAGCGGTAAAATCCATCTGAGCGAAATCGATGGAAAAAGAATTATCGCTATAATTGAGATTGATCTCATCGGTAATTTGGATTGGCTTTTCAAAATAGGTGCGCCCATTTTGAAATTTACCTGAGGTTATCTTTTTGTCATAAATCTTTAAACCTGTAAAAATGATTTTACTTTCATTAATCGTATTTTTTATCTCCTCAGGGTGAATGATGTGTAATCCATTTATTCCTCCAAAGTACAGGCGCCCTATTTTATCAGTCAAAATAGCGTCTTGATTAAACTGGTTAATGTTTTCTCCAGTTCGAAAATTAAAGTTTTCGATAACGCCAGTTGAAGGATTTATTTTCGAAATACCTTCATAAGTGCTAACCCATAGATTTTGGCTTCCATCTTCAGAGATACCCATGACACTATTCGCTACCAGTCCATCATATTTGGAAAGGTTTTGAAAAGGGTTGTCCATGTTTTCTAAAAACTTACTTAGCCCTCCTCCTTCTGTTCCAATCCAAATTACTCCCGAATGGTCTTCATAAATTTGACGTATATCATTGTCTGCCAGCGAGTTAGGCGCATCACTCTTTTTAAAATTAATAAATACATCACTATCAGATTGTTTTAGAAAAAGTCCATTATAATCAGTTCCTATCCAAAGTCGGTTTTTCTTATCAATATGGATAGAGTTTATCTGTTGCTCCTGAAAGTTTTGGGAATAAGGTCTGCTTTCACCAGTATCAGGATTGAAAACCAAAAGACCATCACCCAATGTCCCAATGAGCAGTTCGCCATTTGATAATTCCAAAATATCCCAGATGATATTGTTCCCCAACGAGTAACTCCGAAACTGCTCTTTTTCAATATCAAACAAATCTAAACCAGAGGAAAAGCATCCCAACCAAATCCTTTTCTTACTGTCTTCAAAAATAGATTTGACAATGTTTCCTGAGATAGTTTGCGGATAACGTACATCGTTCATGTAGGTTTGAAATACTTTCTTTTCTCCATCATTTTTCAACAAACTCAAACCACCTCCATCAGTTCCCATTAGTACTTTTCCGTCAGAGGTTTCTAAAATTGAAAGTATCGATCCTTGCACCAACTGTCCAGCCCCCCCTTTTCCTTGGGTATGCCATTCGAACCAATTTTTATGCTTCTTTATTAAATTTATCCCTCCATTAAATGAGCCAATCCAAATATTCCCAGTCCTATCTTTCATTATCGAAATAAGGGCATTAGAATTTAATCGAGCAGGTTTTTCATAAGAAGACCAATGGATTTTTGTGGTACCAGTTTTTAAATTAATTTCATTTAAACCACCTCCATCCGAAGGTGCAAAAATGCGATCATCATCCGTTCTGATTATCCCTCGAACATTACCTGAACTAACCTTAAACTGCTGATTATCAGGCGAATACCTTTTAAAACCTAACGTTTTTGTATTCATATGATACAAACCTGTTCCTTCTGTAGTAATCCACAAATAATCGCCATCCACAAGGAGTTTTTTTCTATATCCTTCTATATTCAATTTCCCTTCTTCGAAAACGTGAGATGGAACAAAGACATTCTTCTCGTTGAGATAACTGAGCCCAATACCAACGTTTGCCAACCAAATTTTTCCATCCGAATCTTCGGTTACATCAAAGACTTCATTTTGAGATGGAAAATTACCTGACTCTTTATCATAAACTTTGATTGCCTTGCTTTTTGAATCAAAACAAATAACTCCTGAGAACCGTGTTGCAATCCAAATCAAACCTTTTGAATCTTCAAAAAAAGCAGTGATTTGAGAAAACTTTAGATCAGGAAACTGCGATTCCCAGTTTTCAAAAACCTCTTCCCCATCTTTTTTAAAATTGATTTGACCTTTTGCCGTTCCAACCCATAGATTACCAGCGCGGTCTTCATAAAGTGCAGTGATGGTCTTTCCTCTAAAATTCAAATCAGATTGTTCGCCCGAACGATATACCTCAAAATCGTAGCCATCATATTTATTCAAACCATTTTGCGTACCTATCCATACATATCCATATTGATCTTGCAAAAGGCTATGAACGGTATTGTGAGATAGTCCTTCCCTTATGGTCAAATGGTCAAAAAAGACAGATGGCCCTGCCTCCTGACATTGCAATGACCCTACAAGCAAAATGCTTTGTAATAAAAGAATATAGACAACCTTAAAAACGAAGTTCATCACAATTGCAAAGTAATAGTTTTTTGGTTAATTACTTGCACAAAGTGACATACACAAGTGATGAAGTGGAACGCGGATCAGCCTCGGCGGACAAGTGACGCGGATGAACACGGGTTTTCGCGGATTTTTCTCTTCTAACTTGTACTTCGAGCGCAGGCGAGAATCAACCAAGTATAAAGATTTGATGTCAGTGGTTGCAGGTCAAAGGCCTACACAAGCAATCGTTTTTTTTACAAAAAAAAATAGTTCCTTAAAGTACTCGTCAATAAAGAAAAATCCGCGTAAATCTGCGTTCATCCGCGTCACTTGTCCGCCGAGGCTGATCCGCGTTCCTCTAAGTCGCTCTGTGCAAGTCGCTCGCTGGAAATCGCTCAAAGCACGTCTGGTTTTCCACGTTTATTGACTTCGGTCAGTAATTCCAACCCTTCGGACAATGAACCCCTGCCCTCGTCCTCAAATCCAAAATCCAACCTTTCTTTCAATCTATCTTTGAATTATCAAAGGCGCATTAGTCGATACTTTTAAAATATCCACTAATTTTTGAGCGCATAAAGTGAGACTGTCTCATCAGGGCTAATGTGGGGATTTTAAAAATCCGTCACATTTTTAAGCGACTGATAATCAACAACTTAAAGATATGCTCGATTTTGAAAATCGAACATCTCAAACCTTGTGAGACAGTTTCAAACACCTATAAAAATTTTGTCAAATAACCGCTGGTGATGGGGTGAGTTGTACACTCCTCACATGACCAGGCTATGTGCCAACTCAATCCTCATCAGGTGCACATGATGAATTGGGAACGGGAATGACACAACCGCTTTCGAGTGGCCAATTTAAAATCATTTTCTAAACATACTATCTGCCCAAGTAGATAGCCTTAAACCCTATTTATTATGCAAAACCTTTTAAAAGCATTCGTAATTCTTAGTTTTTTAGTAGTCGCTTCTTGTTCTAAAGAACCGCTCATTATTCCCGAAACCACTGTTGAAGGTACCATCAGTTCACGTTCTTCTACTACTTTAGAAATGGACGTCGTAAATGTCAGTTATTCAGCTGGTCAATTGACCGTTGACCTCGAAGCTGATGGAGATTTCTCTAACGCAGTAATCGAATCAACTCAAACACTTGACCTTCAAAATAATAGTTCAATTTCTTTAACGGTCGATTCTTATTTAGGCGGAAATGGTAGCTTACAGATTGTATTTAGCGTCGGTCAATCTCCCCCGAGGGACTGGTGAGTGTGCAGGAGATTATTATTGAGGATGGCATGCTGGAGTAATAAAAATTGAGGGGTCATCATTTTGGGTGACCTCTCTTTAATTCAATTATTTCCAGCGCTTTTTCTTTCAGCCATCCAATGGCTTGAACATTCTTTTCATTCTTTATAAATTCTAACTTTTCAGGATGAAAATCTACACCTCCATAAATTTTTACGAATTGTCTTGTGATTTGAATAAACCTCAAATACATACTCTGAGAAAGCTTTGAGTGTAGCTTCTCTCTATGAATCCATTTCTCAAAAGAATCTAAATAATTTAGCAAATAGATCTGAATATTTTCTTCTTCCAGAAATAGCTCGAAATAACTTTGAACGGTTAATAATTTTGATGCCCTCTGAAAATAATAAGTCTTGAAATCATTGGACAGCAGAACATCTCTACACCATTCAAATTCCCCTTTGCGGTAGAGCGTATGAGCTTTTGCCCAAACCCTTCCATCCGATTGTATTGAAGGTTCGAGGTGCTTTGAATATTTTTCAATAAAAAATTCGGTGTAATCAAAACTCTTATTAGCGTTACTTGCAATGACGGTCGTTACAAATGTCACCCTTGATATTATTCCTGCATTTAGCAATATTTCGGTTTCAAGTCCAAATTGATATAGCGGAAGACATTCAGAAAATGGAACAAATCCTTGTTTGTACAAAGCTGAATAATTATTGAGCAAACTATAAAGATGAATCTTTTGATCAAACTGACTCATCCTTTTAGCAACATCAAAAAAGGACTCGCGAAGTTCATAATGAGCTGCGACCAAATCTTCCTTTTTGTCTTCAAACCGCATCCGATACAACTCAACTGCTGGATCATTACAATCAGCTGCCGCCACTTTCCAAATCTTTAATTCCTTTTCTACCTCATGATTCTCATCTTTTAAAACTCGATTTCTAAAAATCTTTTCATTGATAATAGCTGCTTTTTCGAGTAGATAAACCAAATCGACTTGCTTGCCCATTTCTACAATGGTCTTTCCACCTGGTTGCATCCGAGTACTGGCATTGGGATGATGATAAACTCGACGATGCAAGCGCAACAAATCCAAGTGGTCTTCCCAATCTTTCACTTCTTTATTATCGAGGCGCTCGATTTCTGAGTCAATATTTTTGAAAAACCAATCTTCCAGATGCCTGCTTTGCAACTCCCGGGAGAGAAGGTCATTCTGAAGATTTTTATCTTTTTTCAAACTTTGAAAAACTAAAAACTCCTCAGCGGCAATGAAGCCTTTCGATAACAGATTATTGATACGACTCAAACTGTAAGTGCCTTCTGGCTGTATGAGCTGAAATAATTCCGCCTTGGTAAGCTTTCTTTTTTTAAAATTTGGGTAGTAAGGTTTTAGGTGCTGGAGTAGCGGCACGAGCACTTTATGAGCATTTGCCCAAGGTGATTTTAGCCACAATTCAAAATCCTTTAGCTCCTCTTTGCTAAAGGTTTTTAAAATTCTAACAAACTTGGATGTAAAAACTGATCTCTTTTCGATGATTTTGAATTTATATAAATTTATGAAAATCAATTAGTTATGTCAAATTTTATTTCAAATACCGATGACTTTCGTTCTAAAATGTCTTTTGAAATAGAATTTAAATGTAACAACTTTGAAATGTGAATTCAAAGTACCTAAAACCCGTACTTATTTTTTTAAACCTGTATAACTTCATTATTGCTTTACCAAATTAAACAATACGCCTCTCATATAGCCTTAGCATTTTATAAAATCCCCCCCACATCATCATGTAGTTTTTTGACGAAATATAAACTTGACCTTTGTAATTAACAAAACCTAACAAAATGAAAAATCACTTTAAAAAATCGCAACAATCAGAGCATTATTTATTCTTTTAGAAAAAGAAAAATTCCTCAGTCCCCCTCGCCATCGCTCAATTTTCTATCAACCTTTAAGGCAAACTAACAGATAGAAACAAGCCAATTTCAAAATAAAAATTTATCAAAAATATAGGTAAGCTGACAGCTTTACTTCGAGGATTGCTTTGCCCTTACCCTAACTCAGATTCTCATAAATAATTTCTTTATTAAAAACACTTAATTATGAACAACTCTATTAAACTTAATCAAAACAAATGGCGAATACCAAAAAGGTATTGGCTCAAAAACTTACTGACACTTACTCTAATAGCGAGCTTCACTTTTACGATAAATGCGGCTACTATCACTTTCAACAATTTAACCAGTACAGATTGGTTTACCGCTGCGAACTGGGATCTTGGAACCATTCCTACCGCAGCAGATGATGTAATTATTCCTGCTGGCTTTACGGTTGATATTAATGGATCGGCTGTCGCACTTTCAGTTTTAGTGGATGGCACTTTGGATTTAGACCCAGGCAGTGATCTTTCTATTGATGGCACAGTCGGTACAGCGTTGGGTATCAACCCTACCGGAACCGTCAATAATAATGGAGACATTAATATTGGTTTAAATACCTTAATTGACGGTTGGGCAATCGCGAATTTAGGAACTTTAAACAATACAGGAGATATAATCATTGATGCTGTTTTTCAAGTAAATCGATGTGCGGTTAGAAATACTGGTACCATAACTAATGATGGGCTGATGCAAATTGGATCTACCGCTGCCTTTTCGTTTTGTAATTTTAATGGTGGCCAATGGACCAATAATGGAACCATGTTCTCAAATATAGGTTCAGAGCGTGCATTAAGAAATACAACTGGATCTACGATGAACAATTTTGGAATTATCAATATTCCAAATTCCGCCTTACTTTCCCTTACAGGTGCCAATTTCACCAACCATCCATGTGCAGAAGTTTATGCAACTGCGGTTCAAAATGTCCCTGTCAGTGGACTGTTTGGCTCTGTAACAAATAATGGTTATTTTTCTTTAAGCGCTACTGTCACTTTTTCTCCTACAATAACACCAACAGCTCCTTGGACTAATAATGGCGTAGTACATTCTCCGAATGGAAATACGGGTGTTGCTCCTATCAATAATGGCATCATAATCTCAGATGTTGCTTTGACTGAAAACTGTGGTGCTTTCTCTCCTGCTTTTGATTTAGGTGCTACACCTAATGCTACAATTACTGTTTATACGGATGCAGCAGCTACTAACTCGGCTGGTGTTTTTGACGCAGCTACAAATACATTCACTTCTATGCCACCGCTTGCTGGTGGAATCAATAACTTATTTGTAAAAGTTGAAGCAACTGGATGTGCGGACCAAATCGTTCCTTGGGAATTAGATGTAACGTCCGTTCCTTGTTGCGATTTATCAACTTGGACTGGTGCGGCTGACGATGATTGGCACAATGCTATGAACTGGTCTCCGATGTATGTTCCTACTACTTGTAATGATGTGTTAATTCCTGCTGGAACGCCTACTGACCCTGTTATCTCTGCAAGTGCAGTGGCTCTTTCTGTTGAGGTAGATGGTACTTTGGATTTAGATCCAGGTAGTGACCTTTCTATCGACGGCACTGTGGGTACAGCGATAACTGTTAACCCAACTGGTACTGTAAATAACGATGGAGATATTTTCTTCGGTCAAACAACTATGATTGACGGTCGAGGTATTGTTAATACTGGTGCTTTCAACAACCTTTCGTCTGGTCAATTAATATTTGACCAAGTAGGTCTTATTGGAGGTGGAAACATTCGCAACGCTAATGCAGGTCTCTTTACTAATGATGGATACATTGACATGTTGAATGGTTCAGCTCCTGGTTTTGGGTTTGTAATCTTCAACGGTTCGGTTATCAACAATGGTACTATTGAAATTGACAGATTTGCTGATGGTGATTTGAGAGTAGCTACTACTTTAGATAACTACGGTGTTATCAATTTAGTAAATGCGAATGGTGGAATTAAAATCAATGCTGGTGCAGTATTCACTAACCACCCATGTGCAGAATATTATTCTGCATGGATTGGTGGAAACGCTGGTTTGTTTGACAATGCTGGATTTGTTTCGCTTTTCAGTGGTACTTTTGGTACGGTTGGAAACATCAACAATACGGGTGTGATTCACACTCCTGCTGGCGTTCCGAGTATTGCTACCGTTACCAATAGTAGCATCATTATCTCTGATGTTGCTTTAACTGAAAACTGCGGTGCTTTCTCTCCTGCTTTTGATTTAGGGGCTAATCCTAATGCTACAATTACTGTTTATACGGATGCAGCTGGGACTAACTCTGCTGGTACTTTTGACGCAGCAACGAATACTTTTACACCAACAACTATGCTTCCAAACGGAGCAAACACTTTGTATGTAAAAGTTGAGGCAACTGGATGTGCGGATCAAATCGTTTCTTGGGAATTAGATGCGACAAGTTCAGATGATACACCTCACCTTACAGGTTGTGCAGGAAAGAGATTTACGCAAGGGCCAATTTTGTACAACAACCCTTCTAATGCAAATGGTATTTGGAATTCTTGTGACAATATGATTTGTTCAGGAGATGAATTTTCATTATCTGTGGCAAAAGATAATAATGTAGCAACTATAAATTGGGTATTGACAATAGATCAAAGCAATCCGAATTTAGTCATGCCGGGCTATAGTGTTCTTTATCAAACCTCAAATGGTGCCCAATATCAAGGCTATGGAGGAGGGGTGGTAAATACCAGTTCAACGATTCAATGCTTTGACATTGATGTTGAAGCAATTAATGCTAATTGTCTAACTGCAAGTTCAATTATCCAATTGGAAATTTGTGTTTACCCGGAAGATGTTGATGGCGACGGTTGTGCAGATTGTTCAAGTGGCACTTATGACCCAGCCAATGATGGTACCGATACAGACGGCGATGGCTTGTGTGATGTAGGTGATACTGACGACGACGGCGACGGCGTTGATGATGTAAACGATAGTGATCCACTTGACCCATTCGTTTGTAGCGATACTGATAATGACGGTTGCGAAGATTGCCAAAGCGGAATGTATGACCCAGCCAATGACGGCCCAGACGCAGATGGCGATGGCATCTGTGATGCATCTGACAACTGTATCAACACTGCCAATTCAAGTCAAGCGGATAGTGACTGCGATGGCGTAGGAGATGCTTGTGACCTTTGCGACGGTGGAGATGATTCAATTGATAATGATGGAGACGGATTGCCTGATTGTGCTTACCCACCTTCATTTAGCAATATTATCACTGCTTGGAAATGTGGCAACAACAACAAGAAAGTATCCATCTGTCACGTACCATCAGGCAACCCGGCCAATGCACATACGATTTGCGTAAGCAAAAATGCAGTTTCTGCACACGTGGGCAATCACGGAGGTGATTACTTGGGGCCTTGTAACAATTCAGTATGCCCAACACTCAGAGTTCAAAATACGGGTGAAGGCATGTTACTTTTCAATGCCATTGCAGAATTGGAAAAATACAGCGTAGATTTAAATTGGATTACCAACATCGACAATGAAGTTTTCATTATTGAAAAATCATTGGATGGTACTAATTTCGAAACGATTTACGAAGTGCAAGGTATGGGTGAAATGACCGATACCGAGTCCTTCAGGAATTATGACAACAATCCAATAGAAGGTTTGAATTACTATCGTTTGAAAGTAGTGACGCCTGATGGGTTGGAGATTCAATCTGATGTACGCATGGTGCTTTTCACTCCTGCCATGATGAAGTTTGAAGTATTCCCTAACCCAGCAGAGCAGCAAGTATTTATCAGCATGCTTGAGTTGGTTGGCAAATCAGGAAAGGTTCAAATCACCAATCAAGTTGGACAAATATTCCATCAACAATCATTTGATCAAATCCCAGGTGCTCCTGTCAGAGTTGACTTGAGTGATTATGTTGGTGGGGTTTATTTCATCACTGTAAGAGCAGATGGAAGAAGACAGATGACGAAAAAAATAGTAGTGATTAATGAGAATTAAAAATTAGTGTTTCAAAGTGCTGTAGATTAATTCTACAACTGAGTCCTGCATTCGTGCAGGACTCTTTTTTTTTAAAGTTGGTTATTTTATCATTCAAAAAGGCACAAAAAAGAAGTCAAGCCTAATTTTTAAATTAGAATTGACAGGCTTTGGAAGCGGCATTTACTTCGTAAGTATCAAAGCATAAGACAGAAGATTGATTACCAAAAAATTGGTGGTGGGTAATAAAAATACAGGGGTACGATTTAATTAAAATGTGAAAGTAGTTTTTGTGAAAATTAAATTTTTCAGCTTTGAACTTCGGTTCAGGGCTTTTTTTCATCTTTACAAAAGAACTATTACCTTCGGCGTCTGTTTGAAAAAGTAAACCTTTAAAACTCGACATTGGAAGATAAAAACCGCTTTGACATTACCCTACTTTGGCGAATCATCAAACTCGCTGCACCTTACAAAAAGGTGTTCTTTTTCTCTGCGGCTTTGGCGGTCTTATTAGCTCCTGTTTCAGTGGCTCGTCCTCGTTTGGTTCAGGAAATGGTCGATGAGTACATCTTCAAAAATGATGTGCCGGGTATGACCAAAATCGCTATGGTCATTTTCGCCGTTTTGGTTTTGGAAACGATTCTTCGTTATCTCTTCATTTATGCGACTAATTGGATGGGGCAATCAGTGATTCGAGACCTAAGAGTACGTGTTTTCAAACACATTATTAGTTTAAAAACGCGCTACTTTGATACGACTGCCATCGGAACTTCTACGACTCGAACCATCAGTGATGTCGAAACTATCAATACCGTTTTCTCTCAAGGTGGATTTACGATCATTGCAGATTTACTGACTATCTTTTTTGTGTTGGCAGTCATGTTGACAACCAGTTGGCAATTGACTTTGATTTGCCTCACGACCATGCCTTTTCTTATTGGAGCGACCTATATTTTTAAAGAAAAAGTAAAAAAGTCTTTTCAACGAGTCCGAAAGGAAATTCAGGTGATGAATGCCTTTTTACAAGAAAGAATCACGGGTATGAAAGTCGTTCAAATCTTCAATGCAGAGGAGGAGGAAATGAAAAAATTCAAAGAAATCAATCGAGAATATACAGGTGCCAATTTAGACGCAATTCTATATTATGCTATCTTTTTCCCGGTGGTAGAAATCATTTCAGCAGCTTCTTTGGGTTTGATGATTTGGTGGGGTGCACGAGGCGTTTTGGACGATGTGGTGACGCTCGGAGCATTAATTGCTTTTCCACTTTATTTGAACATGATGTTCCGCCCTATTCGAATGTTGGCCGATAAATTTAATACCCTCCAAATGGGAATGGTCGCCAGTGAACGTGTTTTCAAACTTTTGGACGATGATGCCAAAATTCCCAATAACGGAACTTTAGAAAAAGGAAAACTAAGCGGTTCTGTCAAATTTGAAAACGTCAGTTTTGCTTACAATGATGTCGATTATGTTTTGAAAGATTTAAGTTTTGAAATAAAACCTGGCGAAACACTCGCCATCGTTGGAAGCACGGGTTCAGGAAAAAGTACCATCATCAATCTGCTCAATCGTTTTTATGATGCGCAAAAAGGAGATATAATCATTGATGGAAAATCTATCAAGGAGTACAACATTCATAATCTGAGAAGTTGTTTGGCGATTGTGTTGCAAGATGTATTTCTTTTTGGAGGTTCTGTTATTGAAAATATCACCTTGCGAAATGACACTATTTCGAGAGAACAGGTGATTGAAGCTTCAAAATTGATTGGCGCGCATGAATTCATCGAAAAGCTCCCCGGCGGTTACGACTACGAAGTCATGGAACGAGGCGCTACCCTATCAATGGGCCAACGACAATTGATTTCTTTTGTAAGAGCTTTGGTCTTTGATCCAGACATCTTAATACTCGACGAAGCCACTTCCTCTATTGATCCTGAAACAGAATCAATTATTCAATATGCAATTGAAAAATTGATTGCAAAACGCACCAGTATCATCATTGCCCATCGGTTATCTACCATTCGACACGCCGATAATATCATGGTTTTAGAAAAAGGGCAATTGCAAGAATTTGGCTCGCATCAAGAATTATTAGAAATAGAAGATGGTCATTACCGAGAGTTACACGAAATGCAATTTTTAGAAATGTCTGAGTGAGCTCAATTATCTTTGTTTACGCTCCTCTTCTAAGCCTAATCAGTTAGCAATCATATTTTTACAAATTTTTCTTCCCAAACTTTGTTGCTTTTCAAATCCTCGATTCGAATCCAATAAGTTGCTGCTGGCAATTGACTGACATCAATTTCGCTTTCGTGAAATGACGCTTTCACCAGCCGACCGAAGCTATCAAAAATTTGGGCTTTAAAATTGGTAGTTGGGAGGTCATTCACCGAAAGGTGAGTGGATGTAGGGTTGGGAAAAACATGAATATCACTCATCCCATAATCACGGGAAGAATTGATGCCTTGTCTAACTTCTATGTCATCAATAAAAAATATGGGATCATGCGAGCTCGCCCAA
>CALHBQ010000487.1 GCA_937930815.1 uncultured Saprospiraceae bacterium
TTGGTTGATTACACTGGCCTTGATGGGCGGAGTGCTTTGTAAGTATTTGGAATTTGCGCCGCTTGGTTAATTAAGTTTCAATTAAAGGAATTATAACCCCTCAATTCAGTTTATGAGTTGAGGGGTTTATTATTTTTTTGAGAAAGTTAAAGTTATAACCAACGTACAAATTTAGCCTTAATGAAATAGAATAATTACCCCTTCACCTTCTTCCAAAATCCCTCCGCATAAGTCGCTCCAATCGGAATATACTTCTCTCCAATCACTACTCGGTTCCGTTCAATAAAATCTATTTTTTCAATAGAAATAATGAATGATTTATGAACGCGAATGAATCGGTCAGCAGGTAAAGTCGCTGCGAAATGTTTCATTTTATCGAGCGTCAAAATTTTTCCTTCCGGCGAATGAATGGCCACATAATCACTCAAACCTTCAAAGTAGAGGATATCATCAAATTTTACTTTTTGAGTTTTATGTCCCGATTTTACGAACATAAAATTAGCAATAGCAGCGGGTGTAGGAGCAATGGTTGGAGCAGCTGACATTGCCTTTTTCGCCTTTTCGACGGAAGTTAAAAAACGGTCTAAAGAAATCGGTTTCATCAGATAATCTACGACTTCATATTCATAACTTTCGAGTGCATAATTATCATAGGCCGTGGTGAGGATGAATTTGGTTTTGCCTTTAGTGATTTTCATGAATTGAATGCCGGTCAACTCTGGCATTTGTATATCCAAAAATATCAAATCCACTGGCTGCTTTTCCAACGAATGCAATGCTTCAATTGGATTGGTATAGCTGCCAACCAATTCCAAATCAGGCAACTTGCTGACATAATCAGAAAGCAGCTCAATTGCTAATGGCTCGTCATCTATGATGATGCATTTCATATTTTTTTACAATTCTATTTTTAAAATCACCTCAAAATTTTCCCCCTCCGTAATCTTCAATTCATGCTTTTCGCCGTAAATTAATTCCAATCTTTTGCGAATATTTTCTAACCCAATACCACCCACCTGGTCTTTGTTTTGATGACTAACTTCGTTTTTAGCATGAAAAATAAGATGCTCTTTTTCTGAATATAATTTGATGACTCCGCGTTCTTTCGGGTCTTTCAAATTTGCATGTTTGAAGATGTTTTCTACAAAAGGAATCAATATAAATGGAGGGATGCGCAGTTGCTCATTTCCTTCCTCGATGTCGATGTTGAGTGCTGGTTCAAAATCGTACCGCATCTTTTGCAAATCTACTAAATCATTTACTGCTTTGATTTCTTTTTTTAAAAGGACCATGTCTTCCTTTTCGTACAAAGCATATCTCAAAAGTGTTGTAAGTCGTTCGACAGCAGTGAGTGATAAATCTGATTTTTTGTAAATTAAAGTATAAATGTTATTTAAAGTATTGAATAGAAAATGTGGATTTATCTGTGAACGGAGAAGGGCCAATTCCGTTTTTTGGTTTTCTAAAATCAATTCTTTTTGCTGTAAATCTTTATGTTTTGAATAATGAATAAAATAAAAAATAACACCCAAGGCCGTAAATACGATTGCATAATAAATGTTGTCTAAAGTGTATGACCAGAGCGTATGATTAAAATAATTTCCAAACCCAAAAATCGCTTTTTGCAAAACTTCTTGGAGCAAATATCGAAACGCAATAGAGAAAAGTACACCTCCGAAAATCATAGAAGTGATAAGGAAGTTTGAATGCTTTTTATAATATCTATATAGAAGCCAATAGGACACCAAAGCATAAACATAAAAGGCAATAAAAGAAGTAGTCATAATGACCAATCCTTTTTCAATGAATAGCCACCCAAAGGCACTCTCAAAATCAAATCCAGCATTTAGCTCATCTTTTAAATGCAGTAAAAAATAAATGAGGGTATGCCAAAACAATAAATTTTTCCAATCAAACTTCATACCGCCAAGTTAGGTAACTTTCTAATTACTATATAAAAGCAATAGGGTAGTCGTGGTTTAAAATCTGTGAACTGCCCATTTTTATCGGTGAACTGAATTTTTGAGTTTACAGAGTTAATCGGGGAGTTCAAAGATTGTGTTTTCAGACAAGTCTTGATGCTCGTAGGTTTGTGTCGACATATTATTACTTAGATAGTTTTCGTGATTAGTGTCAGGCTGGAGTGAAAATTTTCTTTTTCCTTTTGGTCAATAAAATTTTCACTCCAGCCTGACTACTAAAACTATCTAAGATCAATTACTATTTCTAATTTTTATAAAAAAATCAATCATGACCTACTTTAAAGTTTCAATCACAACGATTCTTTTCTCTTTATTTTTTATGGCTTCTTTATTTTCAAATGCACAAACGAACGAGCCAAAATTACCATCTCACTTCTTTCCAAAAAGTGCGGATAAACCAGAAGTCCTATTAGTAGGTACGTTCCACTTCGGATACCCAGGACAAGACGCTCACAAAACTGCCGAGGACAAAAAAATAGATATCCTTTCTGACGAAAAACAAAAAGAAATAGAAGAATTAGTTGAATACATTGCTCGTTTCAAACCCACCAAAATTGCAGTCGAAGCAGGAAAGAACACTGGCTACCTAATGCATAGAAAAGCAGAAGTAGAAGCAGGTAATGAAAAACCAAAAAGACAAGAAATTGACCAACTCGCTTTCCGTTTGATGAATCAATTTGGCCTCGATACGCTATACGGAACCGATGCCAGAGGCATGATAAGTGATATCGCCGAATTGGAAGGAGGAGAACCTTATTTGGAAAATATCATGGCCGAGTACGATTGGAAAAGTGATTCGCCATTGAGTAAAGCTTATACTGAATACTACGAGTATATAGACGATGTTAAATTGGAATTTTCTTTACTTGAGGTGTTCAAATATATGAATACGAATGAATTTATCAACTACATGCATGGTGCTTATACAGTAGGTGATTTTAAATTGGATGATTACAAAGGTGCCGATGCATTGGCGATGTTATGGTACAGCAGAAACATCCGAATTTTTAGAAATATCCAGCAAATAAATGCCACTGCAGATGATAGAGTTTTGGTGCTTTATGGCGCAGGGCATATTCCAATTTTGAAACAACTATTTGAATGTTCTCCTGAATTTGATGTGGTGGAGTTTGGTGATTTGAGCTTAGAGAATTGATATCCAAACAGCGTTAGGGGATAATTTAAAATTATCCCCTAACTTTGAGTCAAAAGAAATATAAATGAACTTCACACCCTTCCCAGGAATAAAAACAGATAGACTTCTTTTAAGAAAAACGGAAGAATCGGATGTTGAAGAGATGCTGTTTTTGCGTTCCGATAAAATTGTAAATAAATATATTGAAAGAGCCGAAGAAGATAAAACTAAAACCAATGCAGATGCCCTAAAATTCATCAGAATGATAACGGGCGATATTGAAAATAATAAATCCATCACCTGGGCAATTTCCATGAAAGGTGATCCGAAAATGATTGGCTCTATTTGTTTGTGGAACTTCTCAGAAGACAAAAAGGTGGCAGAAGTGGGGTATAGTTTGTATCCAGATTTTTTTAGAAAAGGAATAATGAGTGAGTCATTAATTCAGATTATCAATTACGGTTTTGGCGAGTTGAAACTTGAAAAAATTGAGGCATACACCCATAAAGAAAATGAAAGTTCTAAACGGCTTTTAGAAAAAAACGATTTTCATCTGATTTTCGGTAAAGTTGATAAACACAATGCAGCGAACCTTGTGTATGTAATTGAAAATGAGTGTGTTAGGTGATAATTTTAAATTATCCACTAACTTTATTGAGAAAAAATGAAAAAGAATACCGGAGAAACAGATTTGGAAAACCTAATCACAAACATGGAGCCCGTGCTCAATGAAGGAGATTACGTTTTTGCAACGGTCGCAGAAATCGAAGCGATTCCACGAGCGATTACTGTTTGTGAGATAAAAGAAAAGGAAGGTGTAACGGTTGTTTTACTAAAAAAAGATGCAG
>CALHBQ010000488.1 GCA_937930815.1 uncultured Saprospiraceae bacterium
ATTGACGAAGGAAACTATCCAGGTAATATTACTCCTGATGCCAACTACCGAGGTTTTGCTTTTGATTTTGAATTTAATAAATCACCTAATGGAGTTATCGAATATAAATCAGCTGGTCCTTTACAAGGTGCTTTGATTGTAACTCGATTTAGTGGAGGTAGTGACCTTATTGCTTTGGTACCAAACGGTACTAATGGAGATATTGGTGCAAGTAAAATTGGAATAAATGGCTTTACTGGTTTTGGAGACCCACTTGATTTGGTAGAAGATACCAATACAGGTAATATTTATGTTTCTGATTTTAGTACGAACCAAATTGTACTTATCAAACCAGGGACAGGTGTGGTCAATCCTCCTGCTACAGGAAGTGGTATTACGGTTGCTTTCGGTAGTCCTGCTAACAATCAGAATTTTGCAGAGAATGCTCCCGTAGGAGTTGTTGTCAATGCATCTGATAGTAATGGCGCTATCAACAATGTTCGATTATTTTTGAACAATACTCTTATTCGACAAGAAAATGGAGCACCTTATGAATGGGGCGCTGCCAATGCTGGTAGTGCGGATCCTGGCTTGCAAAATTTAGCAGCAGGCACTTATACGCTTAAAGCAATTGCTACAGATAATGAGGGCAATACTGTTGAAACTAGTATTGTTATTACCATTGGAAATGTAGTAACTCCTCCAAGTAATAACAATGGTATTACAATATCTTTTGCATCGCCAGAAAATAGTGATGTGATTGGTACAGGAGAACAATTGGGAGTTGTGGTAAGTGCAACAGATAGTGATGGTACCATCAGCAATGTTCGACTATTTTTGGACAATAACTTTATTCGACAAGAAGGTGCTGCACCTTATGAATGGGGCGCTGCCAATACAAATAGTGCAGATGCTGGCTTACAAAATCTAGCAGTAGGTACTTATACGCTTAGAGCGGTAGCTACAGATAATGATGGAAATACAGCAGAGTCCTTTATTAATTTTTCAATTATCAATACGACTGGAGGTGGAAATACTGGAAACAACGGAAATATTACTGTTAAAAATTTACGCTTGATTCCTGGAACTGACCGAGCATTCCCATACGATGACCGAGTTATTTTCCATCAAGTACAAAATAATAGTGAAGCAGGCTTTCTTTCAAGTGAGTACGGTGAAGTACAAATTGCGAACACAGGAAATCAAACGATTTTAGTTAGTAGTGTAAATATTACTTCCAATGAATTTAACATCATTTCAGGAGGTGGAGCTTTCACACTTGCTCCAGGTGCTACCCGAGATGTACTGATAAGATTCGTTACTAACGCAGGTGACAAACGAATCGTAGAAGCTGAACTACAAGTCAATTCGAATGATGCTAACACGCCTCAAGTATCGGTTACATTGGCTGGTGGCTACATGAGACAAACACAAGGTGCAGAAGAATTTACTGCTAAAGAATTGATTGACTTATATGGATTTTCTACTAAGTTGACAGGAGATGGACTACTACTAGATTCAGAATATCCTACAGCAGCGCAAGTTGCTTCTGGTGTGAAAGGAGATATTGTGGTCTCTCGATTTTGGGAACAAGCAGACCCGAATCAACCTGTAAGTGCTATCTATACCAATGTATTTAAATTTACTGGTGGTAGTGAGGCTCGATTAATTAATGCTTCTAATCAATTAGTGGATGGTTTTAGATTTAGCTATCGTGGAGAATGGGCTCAAACTCTTTTCCCAAATCAAAGTACAGATCCTGCATCAGTTCCAGTTTCTCAGTTTTCAGGAAATGTATCAGAACCTTTTGCGATTCAGATAAATGGACGAACGACATTAGGAGCTAATGGAACTGCAGCGAATGGTGACCCGAATGACCTAAGTGTTAGAGTATATAAAGTGATAGAGCAAGATGGAACGGTGCGTCCTAACGAATACCTAGCGATAATGGATTTTATCCCAGGTGAAGGATGTGTTGAAAATGGTTTAGGTTCATGTGATTATAATGATAACGGGATATTTATTACGAATATCAAACCGTTAGGTGAGAATTGGTGTAGAAACGTTACCTCCGGTGGAACTATTACTGGAGATGAGACAATTTGTAACAATACAGACGCTGGACCTATCACAAGTTCTTCATTCCCATCTGGTGGAACAGGTACTGTTGAGTACCTTTGGTTGAGTTCGACCACAGGTTGCCCTAATAGTTTAAACAACACGATTCCGGATGCGAATAATTCTACTTACGATCCTGGCGTACTTTCAGAAACTACGTTCTTCAGAAGACTTTCGAGAAGAGCGGGATGCTCCGATTGGTTTGAAGGCGAATCTAATTGTATCCGAAAAAATGTTGAAACTTGCAACAGTACAACCACTAACACCACACCAACTGGTTGTGGAGCAAGTTACACTGTTTCTGGATTAGAAATTACTTTTAATAATACTTCCGCACCAATTGGAGTCTTCAAAGTATTAGACAGCTCATTCAACACAATTTTTAGTTGCAACCCTTTTGAAACACCTTGCAATAATGTTGAAAGCGTAAGAGTACCATCTGCTGGTTCTTACTTTGTTCAGTTGCAAACGTATCAAGATTTTAGCAACCCTATTTGTAATGAATTTGAATTGGTAACGGTTGGAAATGGAGCTGCTCGAAGTAAAGTACTCAACCCTGAAACGGCCGCTTCAAAAAGTTTATTAAACGTTGATAATCAACTATTTAAACCTACTGTAAGCCTTTATCCAAATCCAGCAATGGAGAGCGTAAAAGTAGAATTAAGAGACTTCCAGAATACAGACGTAGAAATCAGATTGGTGAGTCAATTGGGTAAAACACTCAAAACGATTGCACTTCAATCTGTTGATAAAACACGACATGAGGTTAATCTTGCCGGCATCACAAACGGTATTTATACCATCATAATTTTTGCGGAAGGCCAAGCGCCGATTAGCAAAAAACTGATTGTACGCAGAGGATTCTAATCCTTCGCATTGTAAGATTTTCTTTTAGATTATTATTTGAACGGGGCTGCCAGTTGGTTGCCCCGTTCTTTTTTTGTGCATTTTTCAAATAACAAAAAAAGACTCTTAAGAAACATTCCAAATGTGAAAATCACTGTTATTAGTGATAACTGCTTGGACGAATAGACTTAACTTTGTCGTAGTAATAGTTAGTCTTAAAAAGACTTTATTTTAAAATCTTCTCACTTACAATCGGGTACAAAATATTAAAGTTTCGATATCTGCTTTTTTGACTGAAAATATATTTTTCAGTTTCCACAACTCACTTCAAATCATTTCACTCAAAATTGTTGACCAATATTGCTTTCGCCCTTACAGGGCTAAAAAAAATATTAATCTACTAATCGGGCGGTGCCCGATTCTAATTGCTAAACCCCTTTCAGGGGAAGCCTGAAAGGCTTTTATCAAATAGCGTCGGGCATCGCCCGACGGAATTGACATAGTAAAAAAAGCCCTGAAAGGGCGAAAGCAACACCTTCAATTCTTAGTTAGAGTTTTGACATTAAAAACAGAACAGTTAGTAGACTTTATTCCAAACTCTTATAAATCGATTTAAAAAAAACAACAAAACAACCACTATGAACAAATACATCGAGCAACTCATTGCCGATATCTATGCGGCGCAAAATCAGGAAGAATTCGAATTAAAAACCGAATCTAAAACCTTTGATTTTCACAATGAAGTAGATGCTTTCTTTTCAACCGAAAAAGAACTTTTTAAAGAAGTATTTGGAAAAGTATGCGGTTTACAATCGAGTCAATTTCCTCCAAAAAACTTACTGACGAATGAACAAATGGAAGGCATTTGCGAGGCTATAGATAAGCTGCTTTTTTCGTGGAATTTGCAAACTGATTTACCAGATGAATTGCCAGTTGAAAAAGCTTACCAATTGCTTGTAGGAATTTTTGACAAAAAAAACACGATGGTATCGAATGGACATTCTGATATTGAATTTTGTAATAGCACTCCTAAAACCTGCGCGTTTGGAGAATTTTGTGAGTGTAAAAAAATTGATGAAGCCATTGCCATTCGAGAAAAAAATCTGGGTTCAACCGTTTTGAATATCATTACAAAAATCAGAAATGCTCCTCGAAAGTTGCCTGACCCAAATGTTTTTGCGCTGCTCTACCCTGCTGTAAATTTCCGAAAAGAACCAGTTGGCCCTTTACTTTCGGTTCGGCAGTGGTTAAGGCTGCCAAATGATTTATTCCCTCCACCAGATGAACTGACTACCGACCAAATAGAGGCCATATCCAACACCTTACTCCAATTTATGAATGATAATATTTCTGATTGGGTTTCCAATATTTCCCCAAAGTTGAGGTATATCAGCTTGGTGAGTTACTTGGATGTCAAAGCAAGATATAATGGAAAAGATGGGTTGGTTTTGATTTTTGAAAATGAGGAATAGAAAGTGGCGCTCGATTAGATGATTTGGATCATTGCTTGCTGCGCAATTCTATTAGGCTGTTTGGTGAGTAAAGAGGATTAGGCACCGATTATTAAAGGGC
This sequence comes from uncultured Saprospiraceae bacterium, assembly GCA_937930815.1. GTDB lineage: Bacteria > Bacteroidota > Bacteroidia > Chitinophagales > Saprospiraceae > JAGQWW01. Next base: position 4,516 of record CALHBQ010000488.1, read on the forward strand.
CAACAAAAAACTGTTTGCTATATTCTTTTCCGTCGGGAGTCAAGAAAAAGGCTCTGACGATTCCTTCTTTTAAAAATCCTATTTGTCCTGCGTATGCTCCTTCCCGAACGAAAAACTCATTTTTCAGTAATTGAATCGGATTGAAGCACATTTGTAGTTCTTCAAAAGTTTCTTCTTTAACTGGGGTGATATTGTTTATGTAGGTTTTGAATTTTTTCATTGGGTTATAAAGGTTTGGCTATAAGCAGAAGCAAACGAATATATTTCAATTATTCGATTTTTAATCTTTGAATTCCCCAAATAGGACTATTATAGACCAATTCAAATTCTGAATCGATTCTTGTCGAAGGAGGATCTATTGGTTTTTGATCGATTAATTTTCCAAATAAGGTATATGATTCCACTTTAATTTCATCGTCAACTATTACTCTTTCGATTATTCCCGGTTGAAATGTTATTTCTTGTTTAACTAATTTATAATTATTCAAATCCACTATACCCCATTCATTTGATGTTCTGTAAAACAAAGTTTCTGTTTCAACTACAAATTCAATATCGTATTCGCTCATTTCCTCTTCCTCAAAAAATTTAAACAGAATTGATTTTTTCTCATTCCCTTTATTAATCGTGACAAGAGAGTTATAGTCATATTTATTTGGCATGCTTGAATCACCCTTTGCTTTTACTATCATTTGATAATGACCAGTTGAAGCAAGATTAATTCCATTTGAAATTTCAATTTTCATTTATACTTTTTCGACTTAAATTAAAAGCTTAAAACTACTCTACCCGATGATTTTAGATAGAATTTGGTAAGAAAGAGAAAAAGTTGTGACTTTGTTGATTACGACAAAAACAAAACACAACTTTTTCATGAGAGAACAAAGCCCTCAGGCGGCAAATTACGCACTAATTCGGTCA
>CALHBQ010000489.1 GCA_937930815.1 uncultured Saprospiraceae bacterium
GTCCTGGTGGAACCACGTCTATCCGTAACTTATTGATTGTCAATTTGTTACGGATTTTTTATTTTCGAAAGTGTGAATATTTTGAAAACTAATGGACTAAGATGATACAAAATGATACAATTTGGAAAAATAATTTTTTCATTTGTAAGTCGTTGATTGTCAATATTTTACGAAAATATTGTTTTGGCATTTTTGATTGATATCTTTCTGAAAAATCAAAATATTCCATTGTAGTCCAAATTTTACCACATTAGTTTTTTGTACTCATTTTGTACCGAAAACGGCCCATTCAATTTCAGTTTAGTTTAGCGGGTTTTGATTTATATTTGGAGTTATCTAACATTTTTTAGTAGATAACTCCAAATATAGGCTGCTATTTGGAGTTAACTAACTTAAAATAGTTGTTATAGAGAATTGTATTACACTTTTAGTAAGATTAAAATTTATAAAATTACACTTTTTACAAGATGAATATGTATATTTATACATTTTTATCAACTAAATAATGAAGCGACAACTTTACTCTCAATTAATCGAATGGAAGAATAGTAAAAGGAGAAAGCCTCTTTTGCTACAAGGAGCAAGGCAAGTTGGTAAGACTTGGTTGATAAATCACTTTGGTCAAAATGAATATAAGAACTTCATTTATTTAAATTTTGAGCAAAATCCGAACTTGAAAACGTTATTTACAGGAAGATTGATTCCATCTCAAATAATAGAAAATATTGGTCTGTATTTGGGTGAGAAAATATTACATAATGACACCCTTATTTGTTTTGATGAAATTCAAGTTGTACCAGAAGCAATTACCAGTCTTAAATATTTTTACGAACAATCACCGGAATATCACATTGTCGCAGCTGGTTCTCTGTTAGGAGTTCAGCTCGGTAGGCATAATAGTTTCCCAGTAGGGAAAGTGAATTTTATGACACTTTACCCGATTAGTTTTCCGGAATTTCTTGAAGCAATCGGGGAAGAACTTCTGGTTAATAGAATAGAGCAACATAATCCCTTCAATACTATTCCAGAATTGCTTCACGAAAAATTGACCAACCTTTTTAAAAGATATCTCTTTATGGGAGGAATGCCAGAGGTCGTTCAAATATATTTGGATAGCAATGATATCTTGGAGGCAAGAGCTGTTCAAAATGAAATTTTGGAAGCTTATAAAAGGGATTTTTCAAAGTATTCAGACGCGAGTCAATCTATAAAAACAGCTGAAGTCTGGCAATCAATTCCTTTTCAATTAGCTCGTGAGAATAAAAAGTTTAAATACAGCGAGGTAAGAAAAAAAGCAAGAGCATCTACTTTTGAACAAACTATAGAATGGCTTAGAAGTGCGGGTTTAATTCATATCGTGAATAATTTGCGGGCACCTAAACTTCCATTGTCTGGTTATGCCGATCTGTCAAAGTTCAAACTCTATCTTATGGATTCGGGTTTGTTGGGAGCTATGCTTAATCTTTCGTCAGATAGAATCGTGAATCCCACTGCATTATTTACTGAATATAATGGAGCGTTTATTGAAAATTACGTTTGCACAGAACTTACTAAATCTCAAGCTACAGAATTATTTTATTGGACCTCAAGAGGGGAGGCGGAAGTAGATTTTGTGTTCAGTTATAAAGATAAAATTTATCCATTGGAGGTGAAAAGTGGAACGAGTTTAAATACCAAAAGCATTCGAAGTTATGCAGATAAATATACCCCTGATTGGGTTTTAAGAGTTTCTTCAAGAAATTTTTCAATAAGAAATGATTTTATAAATATACCGCTCTACTCGTCGTTTGCCATTTCAAATTATTTGGAACACCTTCTTAAGAAGTAGTTGTTTTTTTGTACCCACCATTGTACCGAAACCTCATGCGTTTTGTAACTGACTGAATATCAAGTAATTGCGGATAAAAAATCGCGTTCTGGTGGAACCACAAAATTTATCCGTAACATATTGATTATCAATTTGTTACGGATTTTTTTTATTTTAAACATTGTGCAGTGTTTGATTTAGTAGGGTCTATTTATATTTGGAGTTATCTAATCTTGAGGATAGTGTTATAGAAAATTTTACAGCCCTTTTTGCCAAGATGAATTATTGAAAATTTACACTTTTTACAAGATGAATATGTGTATTTATACATTTTTAGCAACTAAGTTATTGAGAGGCAATGAATGGAAGAATAGCAAATTATTCTAAACAATTTTCCCATCCTTCAAATTCGGAAAAGCAGTCATTTTCGGTAACATCATTTCAACTTGAATAAATTTACGTTCTTCATCTGTCTCAGCAGCTTCTATTTTTTCAAAAAATTGGCAATAAAGCGTTTTTCCATTAAAAGCAGCTTCGCCATATTTGTGTTGCTTTTTTATCAAAAAAGTACCGACCCCTTCGATTCCATAAAAACTAACCAACATTGAAAAAAGGTTATGTTTTACGATCGGATTGGGGTGTATCATCCGACGAAGAATCTCTTCACTATCCGTTTTAGAAATAAAGGAAAATAAGATTTGAGTAGCAGCAATTGCACGAACATCATCGTTTCGACCGATATGAGCGAAAAGTAATTTTTTTAGTTTTCGGTTTTGTCTGTTTGTGAAATTTAATACTTCTGGTGAATGGATACCGCTGATTGCCGATAAATTATAATAAGGTTCGTTGGTATCCGTCAGTCCTCTGTGAATAAATTTAAACCGTAATTTTTCGGGTATTAAATCGGGAAATTGAAGAAGGTTTGAGATTTCTTGTGGTTTGTCCCAGTCTTCAAAAAGGGTATTGATATACGCTTCATCCAGCCGATGCAGTGGTTCCATCTCCCATCTGAAATGATTTAAGTCTTCCAAATCTTCAATGGAAAGGAATTTACTGAACTTAGGAGTCGCAAGTAAGGAACTTCCTCGTTTGCCAATAAAGTGTGCAAAGAAGATTAATAAAAAAGCAGGAATCCATTTAAAATAAAATTTCATGATGGTCAGATTTCGTGAAAAACTTATCAATGAGGAAATGTTTTCCAACGCTCAATGAGAGTGCCATTACGAAATCGAAGAATATTCTTTGGTTATTAGTTAATAATAAAGGACAAAAAGTCTGCTTTTTGTTAAATGTACCGACATTGTGTCGGTTTGCTACTGGTATTTTTTGATAACGTATCGAAGTCCAACACTCCAATAATTCATATCAAAACCAGTATTGTATCCATTCATGAATAAGGTAGGTGTCCAGTCACCTGTAAATGTCAAAGGAGCACTTGGAATTTTAAAGTCCAAGCCGACATAGCTATTCAATCCAACCGTAAACGAATCTTCTTCGCTTGGGAAGTTTGAATCAAAAGACCAGAAGTAAGTTGAAAGTCCTGCCCCAGCGTAACATTTTAGTCCTTTTATCAATTTGTTGAGTGGCAGGTGGTATTGATAGGCGCCAGAAAGGGATTTAGTGTTATAGGTTTCAAATCCTTGAAAACCTCCGTAAATTTCGAGTGCATGCCTATCTCTTAAGAAGGTTTTATAACTGGCCGAAAAATAGGGAGAGCCAAATCGCGCACCAATTGCTGTTGTATAATCTGGTTCGCCTTGAGCAATTAATTGACCATTAGGTGTGAAAAAAATGAGGCTCAAAAAAAATAGGTAGAGGATGAAATCGGGTTTCATTTGAGTGATTTTTAGCTAATATAGAAATAGGTGCTTTAAAAATAGGTGTTTTTTATAGAAATCAAATACCCTGCAGTTGTAAGTTTTCTTAATTTTGGCAAAACTCGAAAATTTATGCGAATAAACGGCCATTCCCACCTTTTGCCTTATCCAGAGCAGATTCCTTCCTTTATGAAAGAGAAGGAAATCTTTTGGATTGATGATGATCGTCAGTTCATGTTGCAAAAGAATTGGAAACGACCAGTGACAGATTCCAGCTTTTTCCTTGACGAAAAGTTGGAATGGATGGAAAAGAATAAAATTGACCACGCGGTGGTACTCAATCTTTCTCAGCTCTATGGTAATGGATTGCGATTGGAGGAAATGAAGCAAGTGCTCCGTTTTCAAAATGATTTTAATGCAAAAGTGCAGCATGATCATCCCGATAAATTCACCTGTGGATTTGTGGTGCATCCGGGTTATGTACGCGGTGCATTGTGGGAAATCGAACGATGTGTGGAGATACTGGGCTTAAAAGTACTGTGTTTGCCAACGCACTTTATGGACTCTGTTGGAACTTGGCGTTCTATCTTTGATCAGGACATTGAACCAATTTTGGAGTTGGCCAATAAGTACAAATTGGCGATCGAAATTCATCCATATGATGGAGAGAAATTTATAAAATTAGAAAACACGGCTTGGCGTTTTCATTTGGTTTGGATGTTGGCACAATGTGCAGATGCCTACCACTTTTTTACATTGAAGGGTTACATTGAGAAGTATCCAGACATTCGAGTTTGTTTTGCACATGGAGGGCAATTGGCACAAATTAATCTCGGAAGAAGGATCCAAGGTTTCGACGGACGTCCCGATTTGTTTAAAGGAATGACGCATCCGCGAAAAGCAGTTGGGCACCCCAATATCTTTTTTGATACCTTGGTGCATGATACCTTCTCCCTTGAATTGATGGTGAAACGACTCAAAGGAACCGACCAAATCATCATGGGATTAGATGATCCGTATCCGTTGGGTGAAATGGAAAGTGAGCCGCAATCATCTTATCCAGGGAAATTGTTGGACTTAGCAATGGACGAAAAAATCATTAATAAAGAACAGTACGAGGACATCTGGCAAGACAATGTTTTGCGTTGGCTCGGTATCGAACATGATGAAATGTTGAAAACAAGATTGAAACTTTAAAAAATGAAATTAGAAAGTAAAGTCATAGAAGGAAAAGCCAAACCACTTGGTCATTATCCGCACGTAAAACGCGTTGGCGATTTTATTTATGTCTCCGGTACAAGTAGTCGTCGGTCAGATAATACGCATGTCGGTGCCACTCAAAAAGAAGATGGAAGTTGGGATTTGGATATCAAAGCACAAACCAAAGCGGTTATCGAAAATATAGGAGGGTTGCTCCAAAATATAGGAGCTGATTTGTCGAATGTGATTGACATTGCTACTTATTTGGTTGACATGAAAGACTTTAAGGGATACAATGAAGTTTACGGAACGTTCTTCGATCATACGGGCCCAACTCGTACGACGGTGGCGGTTCATCAATTGCCTCACCCTAATTTATTGATCGAAATAAAAGCAATTGCTTATAAACCGTTAGAGAAATAATAAATTTTGAAAAACCTTCGAAACAAGATTGGTTCCTATAATAAACTCAGTGATGCTGAGTTGGATTTCGCACTTCAATTTTATGAAAAAATTGAGGTAAAAAAAGGAGATTATTTATTCAAAGCAGGTCAACAGGTCAATCACTTTTTTTATGTTGAAAAAGGTTGTTTTTGTTTTTATATTTTGAAAGATGGAGTAGAGCAAGTCCTCGAATTCTATACAGAAGACGAAGTTTTTACTGACTTGTATGCCTATCTCGAAGCAAAACTTTCTGCTTCTTTTATGAAAGCAACTGAAGACTCAATAATATACCGAGTTGCCAAAGAAAACGTAGAAAGAATCTTCAATCATTCACATCAATTAGAACGATTTGGTCGTCTTTCGATGCAAGAGTCTTTTCTAAAGTCTTTCCGAAATGCAGCCCGTATCAAAAATCGAACGAATGAAGAACGCTATCTTCGATTGCTCGAAAAACGCCCTGATTTATTTCAAAGAGTTCCTCAATATTTGATTGCTTCTTATTTGGGGATTACGCCGGTTGGACTTTCTAAATTGAGAAAACGATTGACAAAAGTTTAATGCACCATTATCAGCTATTTTCAAAATAGCTGATACTTTTCAACTTCTTTTTCAAAAATTAGTGGATAATTGAAAAGTATCCACTAATCGTATCCGTCCCTCGTTCTCCGTCTCTCGTCTTTCGTTCTCCGTCTCTCGTAAAATTAAACCAGTATAACGCATCCTAAACAATATTTCTATTACTTTGTATCCTATAAAAACAGATATAAAATGGCTAAGAAATATTGCGATATTGAAAACCTCAAATACATCCTCAACGAGGTACATGATTTCTCTTCATTATTAGAGTTGGAACATTTTGCTGACCACGATGCAGAGGCAATTGATACCTTTTTAGATTCCGTAAAAGACTTTTCTGATAAAGAATTGTATCCATGTTTTTCGGAAATGGATAGCCCTCCTGCGCATTATAAAGATGGTAAAATTATCGTCCACCCGCAGGTAGGAACAATGATGAAGCAAGGTGGAGAAATGGGTTTGATAAACGCGACTTTTCCATACGAATCAAATGGTCTGCAAATGCCATTGACTGCTTTTACGGCGGCGCATTACATTATGGACGCGGCGAATAATCACTTGCCAGGGTACGTTGGTTTGACCATGGGCGCTACGGAATTGATTATCCATTTTGCAAGCGATGAGTTGAAAAACACTTACGTGGAAAAGATGGGCTCAGGAGAGTGGGGCGGTACAATGTGTTTGACCGAGCCACAGGCAGGAAGCTCACTTTCTGACATCGTGACAAGCGCAACGCCAACCGAAGGTGGCCACTACAAAATCAAAGGGCAAAAGATATTTATCTCAGCCGGAGACCATGAGTATGCCGATAATTTCGTGCATCTCGTATTGGCTCGTATCGAAGGTGCGCCCGCTGGTACAAAAGGAATTTCACTTTTCGTCGTTCCTAAAAAACGACCTGAAGCAGATGGTAGCCTTACTCCAAATGACGTAATCACGGCTGGTGATTTTCAAAAAATGGGTCAAAAAGGATATTGC
>CALHBQ010000490.1 GCA_937930815.1 uncultured Saprospiraceae bacterium
CCACCAAGGCATATTTCTTCCCGATAAAAAGTATTCTGAATAGCTTTTACTGGATTGTTTTGAAGCAATCAATCCAATGATGAGCGAAAGCACAAAAAAGCCAATAATGAAGGACCAATCAAGGGTAGTAAGTTGCATGTAAAGTTGATTTTCGTCGTGTATGTTTTGGTGGCTAAGATACTAGAGTTTATTTAGTTTCTAAAAATGCTTGAATTGAATCCGATATTTAAAGGCAAGTTTGTTAATGAAATTTTATAACTTAGCATATACAAATCCTTTTGCCGATTTTATTTCGAACATACTATTACAAACTCAAGGCCTTTCAGAATGCTTAAAGCTCTTATTATTGACGACGAACCAGAAAGTTTGCAAGCGGTTTCCAATCAAATAAAAACTTTCTGTCCTCAACTGCAAATCGTGGCATCTTGCGATGGTGCAGCTTCTGGTATAGAAGCCATCAATTTACATCAACCTGATCTCATTTTTTTGGATATTGAAATGCCTGGCATGACGGGTTTAGAAATGCTCCGCACCTTTTCTGAAATCAAATTTGGAATCATCTTTATCACTGCGTATAACAAATACGCGATGGATGCCATCAAACTAAGCGCTTTGGATTATTTGCTAAAGCCATTAGATACGGTGGAATTGATGAATGCAGTCAAAAAAGCAGAAGAAAAATTCTTTCGTGAAAAAACGATGAAGCGGTTTCAGGTGATGCTTGATTTGATGGAAGGTCGCGAGAGCACAGAGAAAAAGAAGCAGTCACATACCATTGCCTTGCCTACACTTGATGCGATTATCTATGTACAACTTGATGATATTGTGAATATTGAAGCGCAACAGAATTATTGCAAATTTCACTTTTCAAATCGACCATCTATCTTGATTTCCAAAAATATAGGGACGTATGAAGATTCACTTGTTCCATTCAATTTTATGCGAGTGCATCGCTCTCATATTGTAAATCTCTCAAAAGTTCATGAATTCAGGAGAACGGATGGAGGGGCTCTGGTTATGAAAAATGGAAATGCTGTAGATATTTCACGAAATAAAAAAGAAGAAGTTTTGAAACGGCTTGGAGGAGGTTAGTTAAAACCTGTGTCCAATCATTTCGATCATTGAGTGATACCATTGGTGTGTTATTTTAAGCAGTTTGTTTATTGTTGATGGATTGGTTTTAAATTTTAAATACTTTACAATTGATTTAAACAAGTTTCTTAACCCTAAACTTTTTTACAAAATGATTGTAAATCCAACCCAAATTACGATTGGAGGTAGTGGCGGTGACTACCAGCCAACTTCTGAATTCGCTCAAGCATCTGAAGTCATTAATCAACCTGGAGCTGTTTCGTCAGCATTTGTTTATGTAATTGTACCAGCGGAATTAAATGATACAAATGCGCCTGTAGAAGTATTAGGTCTTTATGGCATAAGTAGAGGCGGACAGTTAATGACAGAAGCAGATCATGTTGCTTGTCTCCCATGCCCTCCCTGTTGTCCATGACTTTTTTTTTGAGAAAACTAATTTATTAAAATGAAAATAAAGGCTTTTCTTTTAAGCATATTCTTTTTGGCGATTACAACTGCTCCGATAGAGGCACAGGAGAAAAGCTTTTATTTTAACACATTGACTGTAAATGATGGGTTAGCAGGTACCAACAATTATTTTATTTACAAAGATTCAAAAGGATTTTGCTGGATAAGTTCCGTTGAAGGACTCAATCGTTTTGATGGTCAAAAAGTCCGAGTTTATTCTCATGTTGAAGGTGACTCAACTTCATTGCTCAGCCATAATTTACAAAGTGATATCATTGAAACCGAAAATTCTAACCTATGGTTTTCGACGGTATCGGCTGTGATTGAGTATGATAGGGCCAATGACCAATTCAACAATTATAAATATCCTTCCAAACAATTTGATGAACAATACACCTTTGGCTATTTAGGTCATCATGATACGAATGATGAATTTTGGCTATTGTTGGATGAGAAAAAAGTGGTCACTTTTAATAAAAATAGACCCAATCAATATCAAGAAAAATTTGACCTCGAAGAAAAGCATCAAAGGATGAAGCCGCTCTTTGATGCAAATAACAAGCTGATGGGCTTTCTGTTTTTTTCGTTTAAATATGCGGGTTTTTGTATTTATGATTTGAATGGGTACAAACAAGATTGTTTTTTAGATGAAAACTCAAGTAATCCAGCCCATTTTCGAAATGTGATTGTAGATGATTCTATCGCTTGGTGTGCAACGCTATCAGGAATATTTAAAGTAAATTTTATTTCTAAAACCCAAAAATTTGCAGCAGCAACTAAGGATAAAGAGGTTCAGGATATTGAAGAATTTGATGACGAACATTTTCTTGTTGCATCCAAAAATTCTGGACTGCTACTTTTAAACAAAAATACCTTTAAAACAAAACCAGCAAGTATTGGCTCTGCGCCTATTTCTACATTTCCTTTTTGGCTTTACAAGGATAGAGATGATAATTTTTGGGTCTCTGTGGATGAAGAAGGGATATATTATGCTTCATTGGGAAATTTAAAATTTAACAATATAACAAAAGAATTAGCTGGGGGAATCAGAGGAATATCAGAAGACCAACAAAAAAATATATGGCTGGCGACCAAAGCCAACGGGATATATACATTTTCAAATGATTTAGAAAAAATAGCGTACGATGATTGTTCTAATAATGGTAAATTGAAAAAATTTACCAGCTATCTTTTTGGTACTTTTTATGATCGGGATGGAAGAATTTGGGCATTGAATAGTCGAGGCGTTTTTGTCAAAACTCCTACTGCAAAAGATTTCAAATGGATTGATGCTGGCTTCATTCCTCATTATGGGCTTGAGTTATCCAATGGATTAATTTTAATTTCTTCGGTTGAAGGTGGATTATATCAGTTTAATTATAGTGAAAACCTTGAATTTCAAAAAGTTAATTCCGTTTCTGAAACAGAGGATTTGGTCTCTTTTTATCAAAACAAAAAAGGGCAATTGTTAGCGTGTAATACTTTTGTCAACTTAGATGTTTTTGAAGTAGAAAAGGAGGGATTGAAAAAAGAAAAATCGATTCCATTCAAAGGTTGGATTTATGACTATTGTGAAGTTTCGGACTCCATTATTTGGATGGCGACGGATAACGGCTTAGCCAAACTCAATCAAAACAACTGGACTTATAAAATTTTCAATCAAAATAATGGATTCCCTTTTCGTATCGTAAAGGCTATAGAAGGTACGGCAGATAAATTATGGTTGGCGACCAATGACGGTCTCGTTCAGTTTTTACCAGAGACAGAGGAATTTTTTGTTTTTAATACAAAAGACGGTTTATATTCTACCTCTTTTTATGAATGTGGGTTAACTCGCTCCAATGGCGAAATTTGGTTCGGGAATACTAAAGGAGCGACTTATTTTCATCCTGATAGTATCCAGCTTTCAAAAACGCATGCGACGATACAACTGACAGGAGTTTTGGTCAATGATGAAAAAATAAAGAATCTAAAATGTGAAAAAACAGCCGTAACCAATATTTCAGAAATAGAAGAATTGGTTTTTGATAAAAAGGACAATACGCTTTCTTTTGAGTTTGCTGCCATTGATTTTGCCGATCCAGAGAACACCCAACTTCGTTATCGATTGAATGGTTATGACAAAGATTGGGTTAATCATTCAAGGGGCGAGTCAGGGTTTGCTCGTTATGGAAACCTTCCTGCTGGCGAGTACACTTTTGAAATATTAGGAGCGAATAACGATGGGATTTGGACGACAACGCCAAAGCAAATTTCGATTGAAATTTTACCTCACTTCATGGAGACTAGTTGGTTTCAGGGGCTTCTGCTAATGGCTTTTTTAGGTTTGGTATATTTGCTTTATCACTTTAGGCTTTCTCAAGTTAAAGAGAAAGAGCAATTGAGAACCAGAGCCGCCGAAAACAAATTGGAAGCATTACAATCGCAGATGAATCCGCATTTTATTTTTAATAGTCTCAATTCTATCAACAGTTATATTCTTGGACAGAATGCTCGCCAAGCGAGTGTTTACATTGGCAGATTTGCGAAGTTGATGCGGATGATTTTAGAATACAGCCAGTTGTCAACTATTTCATTAGAAAAGGAAATTGAACTTTTGCGGCTATATACTGGAGTTGAAAAATTAAGGTTCAAAACGCCTTTTGAATTTGAGATCGATATGGCAGATGATGTTGATGATTTTGAGACAGAAGTGCCGCCGATGATGTTGCAGCCATTTGTCGAAAATGCCATTTGGCACGGTATCGCCAATAAGCAAAACGGTGTTGGAAAAATTATCATTAAAATATTGAAAACAGAAAATTACCTGAAATGTGTAATAGAAGATAATGGGATTGGGAGAGTGGCATCTGCTGCGATTAAAAATCAAAAAGGAAGAAGCCACAAATCCAAAGCTTTAGATATCACCAAGGAAAGATTAAGAATCCTTCAAGCAAAGAATAAAAACAAAGCTGAAATTACGTTTGAAGATTTGATGGATAAAAAAGGAAATGCGGCTGGTACACGAGCTATTCTATTAATTCCTTTATTTTAAATAAAAAAGCACCTTGAAACTAATCAAGGTGCATCAAAGCTTTACAAGGAAATTTAAATATTGTAAACTGTACTTAATTAAGTACTAAAACGGTAATTACGTAGCTATTTTTTAGTGAAAAAGGATATTAGGTGTGTTGAAGTCTTGAATTATCGATTGAATTAAGAACAGTGCAAAAATAGGGAGGGTTCTACTAATAAAATTCATACATTTAGACCAATTTTTTTTATCCTAATAAATGAGGATAAAAAAAAGATTTCTACTGATCTAATAAATTCAATTCCATAGCAATTCTAACTAGCCCAGCGGTATTTCTGGCACCTAATTTTGAAAGTAAGTTTTGCCGATGGGTAGTGACTGTTGTCTCCTGGATGTGTAAGATTTTACCAATTTCTTCGGTCGTTTTTTCATTGATAATATGGGATAAAACTTCTTTTTCTCGTCGAGTCAGTTTAGGCGTACCAGTGTATGCAGTTAAACCACTCCATGATTTAAACATTGATTTACCAACTGATTCGCTGAAATACTCACCTTTTTCACTTATAGATTTAATGGCAGTTAGTAGTTCATCACTACCGGAGTCTTTGAGTAGATAACCATTTGCCCCTGCTTTTATCATTTTTTGAATGATGGCTGGCTCATGGTGCATGCTCAAAGCAAGTATCGGGAGCGTGGGTTTTAGTTTTTTGACTCGTTGACAAACTTCAATACCATTGATATTTGGCATATTTATATCCAATAACAATAAATCGAAATCATCTTTTTCTATATGATTCAAGCCTTCTTGACCAGAGTTAGCAGCTGTAACGGAATCAACATTTCTCTGTTTATTGAGAATGGTCGAAATTCCGTCAAGCACCACTTTGTGGTCGTCAATTATTAAAATGTTCATTCGTTTGGTAAATTAATTACAATATTAAACGTAGTTCCACGGTTTGGGTAACTTTCTATTTCCAATTTTCCATTGAGATAAGACAATCTATTCCTAATGTTGTTTAATCCTAAGCCAGTTTGTATTTTAGATTCTTCGAATCCAATACCGTTGTCTTCTACAATTAGATGGATTCGTTGTCCATATTTGCTAATTTGTACAATGACATCTTTAGCTTCTGAATGCTCTATGGTGTTTTTGAGTAATTCTTGGACTATACGATAGATTCCAAGTTTATGCTCCTTCGAAACATTGTCATTCCAATTTGGTGCGTAAAATTCTATGGTAGGGCCATCTTTAGTTCTATAGAGCTGGCATAATTGTTCGAGAGACTCTGTTAGGCTAGTGAGTGAGATGCTGCCAGGCATGAGGTTGTAAGATATGTTTTTTATTTCTTTCGTTGACAGATCGAGTAAGTTTTTAAACCTATTTGATTCTTCAGCCGACAAATTGGATTTGAATTGGCCAAATTGCATTTTCAGTGCTACAAGAATCCCACCTACGCCGTCGTGTAATTCACTGGCCAAACGTTCTCTTTCTTGCTCTGCACCTCTCACCAAATTTCCCAATGCTTTTTGCTTTTCTAAGGCAAGTGCCATGTCCACTTTATTTTTCTTCGATTGGATTTCAAAGTAATCTATAGCAATTACCCCAAACAAGACGACTGTTTCCATAATAATCAAACTTGGAACAATTGAGTTGAGGAAATGACCAGGGTTGTAAATCCCCATTAGATATAAATTGTTGAATATCGCACCAACAAAAAAGATAAGTATGCTAAAGAAAATCCATAAATATCTAGTGAGTTTGTTCTCCTTATAAGCACGGTAAGCTATCGTTAGTACAAAAATATTTAAAACAAAAGTTCCCAAAATATTCATAGAATCAATAACCGTTTTTATACTTATCAATATTGGTGAGAGCGTATCAATCGATGCCTGAAAGAAAAAACTGATTAGTTCAATTAAAATAAACAGAAGAAGAAGTTTATCGGCCTTCGGATATTTTTCTTTTGTTTTAAAGAAAGATCGGTTGAATAATACAAAGCTAATTCCTACAATCTGATCAAACATTACATTGTGAAGACCAGACATTTCAATACCTAATCTACTCCAAAGGCTTCCATGGTAATTAGAAAGAAATATAATAAGCGTAAAAAGATAAACTGCATAAAAACTAAAATATTCTTCCTTAAAAATAAAAGCAAAGACTAAAACGGAAAGAAAAAATAAACTTAAAATTCCTGTAATAATTCCTTCTTCAAACTGTTTGTTCAGACTCTTGAAAGCTAAAGCTTTGGGTTCCCAAAACTCCATGGGGAAGAATACGAAGCTTTTGGGTTTTAGGTGGATATAAAGGGTTCCACTAAAGTTTGGTGGTAAACTCAAGTCAAACAATGGATAGCTGTAGTTGTAGTCATTGTTCAAATGACTTATTGAGTTCCCTCCTATTTTGTGTTGAAAAATAGAATCTCCCCGAGTTAAATAATACGTGATTGTATCAATTTTGGAGAATGAGGATGTTAGTACTCTCTTTACATCAACATTGCCAGAGTAGCTAATTGGGAGTTTTATCCAAAATTCTCTATCAGACATAAAGCCTTTACCAAAATCTCTTTTTTTTATTTTGGAAAAGGCTTCATCAGGTAAATGAATTACCTTTTCAAAATCAAGAATTGTATCAACATACATTGCACAAGAAGCAACATTGAGTGGTGATTCAAACTTGTCTAAGGAAACAATATTCTTTGCTTGCAGATTGAAGCAAAGCAAAAGAAAAGTATAGGTTAATATTATTTTTGATAAAGAAGATGGCATAAATCTATACCAAAAGTAGGTTCTTTCTTTGGTATTATTTACAACCTGAACCGGTTATTGAGTAAATACCCTCAGAAGTTTTAGAGAAAGTGACTCCTAAAATAGATTCAATGACAGGTAGGACGTCATTAATGTCTTGTTTCTTTAAATCAAAATTGGCGTTGAATTGACAATCGGACAACTGATTTGGCAATTCTGAAATTTGAACATCGTAGTTTTTCTCGATTGCTTCCAATGCCTCAGCAAGTGGTGTATCTACAAATTGCAACTTCTGAGTATGCCAAGAGATATTGTTTTGTTCTTTATTTTCAACTTTTTTCAATTCTTTTTTAGAAAAATCAAACTTAGCTGTTTCATCTTTTACAAGATCGAGGTGTGTGCTGGAGTTTTTAGGTTGGAATCTCACTTTACCAGTTTTCACAGTTACCTCATTGAAAGGCTGGTCTTTATATGCTTTTACATTAAAAGAAGTTCCCAAAACTGTAACCGTACTTCTGGAAGTGGTGATGACAAAAGGTCTTTCTGCATCTGGCTTTACATCAAAAAATGCTTCACCAGTCAATTTGACATTACGATGAGATTGAGTCAAACCTTCTGCATAGGATAGGTAAGAATTTTCGTTTAAAGACACTTTAGTACCATCATTCAATAACAATTCCTTTGTCTCTCCGATACCAGTTGTCGCAACTAAAGATGAATTTTGAGCAGTAGTCGAATACCAAGTGATAACGGCTCCAACGCCAACCAAAACGGCCAAAATTGCTGCCATTGCAAAAGGAGAAAATCTTCTTTTTTTCATCTGAACCACTTTGGGTTCTTTCACTTCTGTTGCTTCTTCCTCATCAATGAAACTCATTACATTGGCCAACCCTTTTTTTACATCAGGTTGAAAATCTTCCTTATAACTCCCGGCATTGTCCCAAATCGTAGAAAGACCCTCGTTGTCAGAACTATCTGATAACCAGCTATTTAAAGCTTCTGTCTCTTTACTGGAAATGGTGCCAGTAGAGCGTTTATGAAGTAATTTTATGTAATTAGAGTTATTCATTATATTATTATTCGTTTAGGTGACAAGTGGGAGGCAAGCATACCCTAAACTTTTTCTTAATATTTTTAACAAATTTACAAAAAGTGCGAAGCATTTGAAAGATTGAGTCAGAATGCGACGTAATTTTTTTCTTTAAGGGGTTTAAAAAATCATTTCGTAGCATCGCTACGGATTTGTTTTTTAAAATTCTTAAAGGGAAAAAGGACAAGCATAATGGTTCAATCTTTTGAATACTTTTCACTTTATCTACAAATAAGAACCTAAAGCGTTCCGTAAATGTGAAAGTGCTTTTGAAACTTGATACTCAACGGTCTTTACCGATACATCTAATTGGACGGCAATTTCAGCATAAGTCATCTCTTCAAAACGATTGAGGCAAAATGGAATCCTTGCCTTGTCTGGCAGATTGTCGATGGCTGCATTGATTTCACTTTGTAAATCAGCGGCTTCCAAAGATTCTTGAGCAGAAATATTGGGAGAAGCAATTTGCATTTCTTCGCCATCCGCACTAAAGTTTAACCGTTTACCTTTGATATGGTTTATTGCGCGGTTGCGAACCGACATTTTTAGGTAGGCACCCGGAGCAGATTTGATCTCGAGTGTATCTCGTTTTTTCCAAAGATTACAAAAAACCTCTTGGGCGATGTCTTCGGCTGTATTGGTTTCTCCAACAATCCGAAGCGCAATTCGACATAGAACAGGGTAGTGCTGTTCAAACAAAATTGCAATCGCTTTTCTTCCGTCAGTTTTTAAAAGCCCTAAAATGGCTTCGTCTGTTAAATTAATATCGGGCATACGTTGAATCTGTTATTACTCAAAAGTGATTGAGCATCCGTATTTGGTTGTAAACATAATAATTTTGGCAAAGAGTAGGGACGTGTAGTTTAATTTATCGGTTGGTAGGGTATTTTAAACTTTAGCCAACTTATGTAGTTTTCTTTGTAAGCTTTGTAGAAAAAATTGATTTTAACAAGGAATTATTTCTACTTTTAGTCAATAGTATTTTCTTAACAGATGTTGCTATCTTTGAATTTTAGAAATTATTTAAAATTCTATGATTGAGCGAAAGTGAGAAAATTTTCTTCTGAATGAGGCAAAAAACGTAGACGATGCCTTAGCATCGGCGAGGCTTTTTAACGAAATTCAGAATATAATTTGCCACTTGCAGCCAATTAATAGAAATTTAAGTAAATTCTTATATATCTTAAATTAGAGAAAACACGCAGGAAACTGCATTAATAAATTAACATTTATAATGGATCAGAAAAAATTTGTACCGATGCTGATGATGCTATTTTTTGCATTGATGGTCATCATGATGTTGTCTAATAGTATTTTCTTAACAATCCAGCCAGGAGAAAGAGGCGTCCTTTTTAAGCGTTTTGGAGGTGGTTTAGATAAAGAAAATGTATACAAGCAAGGTTTTCATGTCATCGCTCCATGGAATGATATGCATATTTATAATGTACAAACCATGGAGGATTTTGAAAAAATGGAAGTCCTTTCCAAAAATGGTTTGACCATTGCAGTTGAGCTTTCTTTCAGATATCAATTGAATCAAGATCAGGTAGGCTATCTGCATGATGATATTGGAAATCAATTTTTGGATAAAATTCTTCGACCAGAGATTCGCTCTGCGACTAGAGAGGTGATTGGAAAGTACCTACCAGAAGAATTGTACTCAACTAAAAGAGAAACGATTCAGGATGAGATTTTTCAACGAACGTCTCTTTCTGTTGCAGAAAAATTCATCACTTTGGATGCGATATTGATCAGAGAAGTAGAATTGCCGCAGTCATTGCAAGAGGCGATTCAGCGTAAGTTGAGAGAAGAGCAAGAGTCCCTTCAATACGAATTCCGTCTAACGAAAGAGCGTAAAGAAGCGGAGCGTCGTATCATCGAAGCAAATGCAAAAGCTGAAGCCAATCGTATCCTGAATGCGAGTTTGACTTCCAATATTTTGAAAGATAAAGGAATTGAAGCCACGGTTGAGTTGGCAAAATCTCCTAACACTAAAGTCATCGTAGTCGGTGGCGAAGGAGATGGGTTACCATTGATTTTGGGTGGACAATAGAGGAATGAGTGAATTTTGGAACCTGTCTGCCGAGGCTAATGAGTGAATATTCATTTCAATTA
>CALHBQ010000491.1 GCA_937930815.1 uncultured Saprospiraceae bacterium
AAATTTGCAGTTGAACAGGGGCTTGTATAAAAACATTGAAATACTCATTTTATGGAGTAAAACATTTACCTAAGTTTTAAAATCGAGTCATTGAGATATATTTCGCACTAAGGCATCACAACCGCGAAATATTCGAAAATGGCGCAAAAAAAAAGAGCAGCTTTCTGGATTCGTCCAGAGGCTGCTTTTTTTTTGCGACAAATCAATTCCCAATATTTACATTAAAACTAAAAACTGTTTGAAGTTCCTCAATAAGTAGTTATTTTTAGCTTTAAAATTAAAAACAGTTATGAACATATTGAATAATTCCTCTTTGAGATTCTTTTATATTTTTCTACTCTTCTTGATTAGTTCCTCTTCGCAGAGTCAGGAGCTGGATTTTATGAATTACTATACTAACAATAAACAAATCAGTCGTATCAGTTTCGATTTTGACGCGGCAGGCGATATCTATGTTGTAGGAAATTTTAAAGGAAGCGTAGATTTAATTCCGGGGCCTATAGACAGTATTTTCACGGCTGCCAAACGAGCGTTTTTTATTTCCAAATACGATCGGAGAGGTAATTACAAATGGATAAAAGTAGTCACCGGAGAGGAGTCTGAAGTTGATGACATTGAAATAACGAATGACGGCACTATCTATTTAGTTGGCAATCATACTGGAGAGGTCAATTTCAACCCTGATACGACAGACCAAATCCATATTACCGGTTCTGGTAGTTTCGGTTATGTTCTAAAAATAGACACCTTAGGCTATGTTACTGATTACAGAAGATTTCAGGCTGCACTTGCATTTTCGGAAGCCACATTTATTGAGTCTGATGCAAACAATAATATTTACATTGCTGGAACTTATAAAGATGATCTGGATATTGATTTACGACCATTTAAAAGAAGATTTCTCCAATCAGCTGTAGGATTTGACGGTTTTGTTGCCAAATATGATAAAGACCTTAATTTAGAGTGGGGAGAGTCTTTAGGCTGGACTTCTGGAAGTACATGGATTGAGGATATCGTTATCGATAGTGATGAAAATGCATATGTAATCGGCAATTTTAGTGGAACGATTGATTTTGATGAAGATGAGCAAATAAAATCCAAAGGCAGAACAGATATTTTCATCGCTAAACGCCCCCATCTTGGAAGTAATTGGGAATGGTACAAAACTTTCGGAGGTTCGGGAAAGGATTTTGCGACCTCAATTGATATCCAAGAAGACAATGAAAAAACACTTCTGTTTTCAGGGGTTTTTGAAGAAGAAATGAGAATTGACTCCGCTGGCTCAACGATAACTTTATCTGCACAAACAAAAGACGGTGTTTTTGTCACCTTAGATGATCAAGGTAGATTTAAGAATGTAAAAAAATTAGGCGGAACGTCTTCGGGCTATATTTTAGCAGCAGATAAGGTAGAGGGTAAAAATGAAATCAAAATTTTGGGCAGCTTTGCAGGCGATCTTCCATACGGAAACGGCGCTACTGCAATTGCTTTAGGACAAGAATCTTTGTTTATAGGAACGGTTGATTTTGAAGGAAACTTAAAAGAGGTTATCCCTTTTGCCAACGCTCAGTCATTCGAACCGCCAAACAACCTATTCAAAGATTTTGCTTCTATTGAAATAAATGAAGATGGCGAACTTTTTCTATCATCTGATTTGTACAATGAAACTAATTTTGATTTCCAAAATTTTGATTTGAATCTTCCAATAGAAGACAACTGCTACAATTCTTATTTTTTAAAATTCTCCAAATCTTCCGTTTCGGTTAAAAACAATGACTCAAAGCGTCAAACAACTAAAATATTTCCTAATCCATCTCAAGGAATTATCACCTTAGAAAATATTCAATTACCTATACAATTTTCAATTTTCGACTTAAATGGAAACCAAATCATTCAAGAAATTTTGAACAAAAACCAGATAGACTTGAGGTCAATTAAAGAAGGAATCTACTTTTTGAGACTTTCAAATTCAACACACGCTGAAATCCATAAAGTGATTTTAGAAAAATAGGAGCTGTGGAATTTTCGAAAATGACGCAAAAAAATTGCAGCTTTCTGGATTCGTCCAGAGGCTGCTTTTTTTGTTTTTGCTGGTTGCTGGTTTCATGTCTCTGACTGAAACCATTTATCAGCCCGTCTCCGACGGAAGCATGGAAATCAAATCAAGACATTTTGAATGTATACAAATCATCAGATGAATCTAAAGCATATAGAGTATTATTACTTACTCTTGGAGGTTGAGTAAAATATGAGTTATTAGGATTTTCAAAAAGCCACGTAATTTTTTTGGTATCTAAATCGAACTCTCCTATTACATTTGCACTAAGATGAAGTCCTTTTTCTGCTCTGAAATAAATTTTTCTACCGACTAAATTTGTAGATGTAATATTCAGTCTTTCATTCTCTGATATATCAAGAAAATCTTTTTCGAGATTTGACATTTGACTATCCAAATCTATAGTAAAATAAAAGTACCTTGATAAAAGATGGATTTTTGATTGGTCAATGTCTAAATGCCATCCCATCTGAGAACTTCCTCCTTTTCGACCAAAAAGAAAATAGTCTTCTACTTTTTTATTAGCTATAAAATCATCTAGTGCCCAGACAATTTGTCCTGTTTCTAAGCTTAAAGCCAATATCTTTTTTGGAGCTACATGAATCAAAACAGAATTCTCAAAAAATCCTATGACTTGATAAATCAACCCTTTTAATTTTTCTCCATCAAAAATGTAATTATGCTTTGAAAAATCCTCTTCAAATATCTCATCAGAAGTAATTTTACCGAAATGTAGCTTATTAAAATCCCAATATTCAGAACCAGCAAACTTATCATTTTCTAAAATTCCAAATAGCTCTTTTTTAAAGCTCTTTACTGTTTTTCTAAGTTCTAAATCAAAAATCGAAGAACATGAATTTTGTTCTTCATTAATTGTACCTAATAGTAAGTTCTTATTGTAAAACGTAGGAACTGGTAATTCCTTAATTTGATTCCTAATTCCAGTTTCAGTATTAAAAGAAAAACATTGATCATCATAATTACTAAAGTAAATATGATTTCCATAAGTTGCCATTATTGGATTTAACCTATGAGCATTCAAATAACATATACCATTCTTCTTTTTTTTGTCTTGATTTTTTTTCGATATTAAAACCAATGCACCACTTCCATCAGAAGGGCAGAAATAATCAGAGACACTGTTATAGATTTTATCTGAAATCATATTTCAAAATTACTCATTGTTTAAACAAAAAACCTATTCCTCCTCAGCACCACCCCGATACCGTTCAAACCACCCCACCACATACTCAATCTTCGCAATCAACTGACTCGGTCGCTTTGCAATAAAATGAAAAGCGCCTGGCACTTCCACCAAAGCCGTTTCTATCTTACGTAATTTCAAAGCATGGTATAATTGTTTGGCTTCCGAAAGTGGGGTTCGCATATCGTTGGAACCAACCATGACAAGTGTGGGGGTCTCGATATTTCCAACCAAAGAAATGGGAGAAAATTTCCAATAATTCATTGGATTTTCCCAAGGTTGACCTGGGTATCGAGTATTTGCATAACCGTAGTAATTATCTGCCACAAGAGTTTTACTAATCCAATTCATCACTGGTTTGACGACTGCTGCTGCGCGGAAACGATTGTTTTTCCCAATCATCCAAGCCGTCATGATGCCACCTGCACTTCCACCTGTGACAAACAAACTATCTTCTGAAACATAACCCTTTGCCAGCACCGCATCTACCCCATCCATCACATCATTATAATCTTCGCCAGGGTAATTATTCAAAAGTAAATTCGCGAATTCTTCACCGTAACTCGTACTGCCTCGTGGGTTAGGATAAAAAACGACGTAACCTTTTGACGCAAACAATTGTATTTCAGGAGAGAAGCGATCTCCGTAATTTAGAATTGGGCCACCATGATTTTCTACCAACAATGGATATTTTTTCGATGCATCGAAAAAGGGTGGTTTAACGATCCATCCTTGAATGTTTCGTTTATCGAAAGTCGATTCATACCAAATTTCTTCGGTTTGGCCGAGTGTTCGGTAGTTGAGCAAATCATCGTTGAGTGGTCTAACCAAAGTGGCTTTGTCGTTCCCTTTTTTCACCAAACCCAACTCACTTGGATGATAAGGAGTTGTATGCGTAAAGACCACTTTATTATTTTTTGAAACCGAAAATTTACCGCCGCCATACGGTCTGCCGATACCTGTTCCTCCGAGATTATCTGCGATTTTTTGGTCTTTCCCTGAAAGGGAAATTAATCCAACTTTCGTATTTCCATGATGGTCGTAACTGTAATAAATGCCGCGTCCATTACTCGCCCAAACGGGTGAAGAAAAACTTCGATCTATATTTCCGCCAATGACTTTTTTGTTGGAACCGTCGATATTCATCACATAGAGTTTTGTGTTTTGATATGCCTCGCGTTTATCATCATACCCGAGATAAGCCAATTGTTTTCCATCAGGAGAAATTGCAATTGAGCGGTCAGGGCCATCTCTATCGGTTAGTTGTTCAAACTCCCCTGTTTGCACATCAACTGAGTATATTTCTGAGTTTCTAAAATCGTATTCCCAATCTTCGGAGCGATTGGTAGATAAGAAAAGTTTGGTTCCATCAGCCGACCAAACAGGGGTTCCGCGATGATGAAAATTGCCACTTGTGATTTGACGCGGCATACCTCCATCGGCATCTATTACAAAAATCTGACTGTAGCCGGGTTTCAATTTACCAGAGCCGTCTGCCTCGTGTTTGAGACGAGTGGTCACTTTAGGCGCATCTGCCCATTCTGCACCTTTGGGTGCTTTGGGCAATTTTGCAATCGTCATTTCGGAGCCTTCTACAAACATTGAAAAAGCAATCTGATTTCCATCAGGCGACCAACTCAAACCACTCGGAGAACCAACCAACTGGCTGATGCGCATTGACTTTCCTGTTTTTATAGAATAGACAAAAATTTCTGAACCATCATTTTCTGATTTGGCGGAAAAGGCAATTCGTTTTCCATCAGGTGACCAGCGCGGGCTGCTTTCGCTTTTATCAAAACCCGTTAGTTTTTGGTGATTGGAACCGTCAGTATCGACCAACCATAGACGCGCCATTCGCTGGTCTTTCATGATATCCATGCCGCTGCGCTTGTACACTATTTTTTTCCCGTCAGGCGAAATTTGTGGGTCGTCAGCCCATTCCAACGCAAAAACATCCATGCCTGTGAATGCGGGATTTTGAGCATTAATAAGGGAAGTTGAAAAATTGAGGAGCAGAAGTAAAATGACAATGCGCTGCATGTTTTAATATTTTGAATTTTGCGAAAATCAAAAATAAGTCGCTCAACTCAAATAATCGATAGATTTGCGAAAATCATGTTGACTTGCTGGTCTCTGCTGGTTTCATGTCTCCAGACTGAAACCATTTATCTGCCCGTCTCCAGACTTGTCCGCCGTGGCTGACGGAAAGGTGGAAAAACAATCTTAAGAAAAGTGCTAAAAGCTTGCGTCAGAGATGCACATATAGAGCTTCCCAGTCTGGAGACTAGGATGAGCAACAAAAAAATATCGGTAAAAATCTTTTTGACCTTTACCGATATTTTTAACTAACAAATAAATCGTTCTTATTGCTTTTCAAAAACATAAGTACCTGTTACGTTTTGAACAATGGCACTACCTGCAGTTGTAATTGAATCTGTATAAGTCCACTCAAGAATTAAAGAGGTTTCTGTAATTTCTCCTAAGGTTGCGACTTCTACTTGTGTCGCATTTGAAACCGTCAAAACATCGTTGGTGATATCCCAATTTCCAGCGTCGATGAAATCTGCTTCTTCGATTGGAACTTCAATTAGTTGTCCATCAAGATCGTAAGTTATCAAAACATTGACGTCTCCTTCGACCGTGTAGTCGTTCGGGTTTTCGTTAATCGTAATTTGCAAATCCATGTCGTAGCCTACGCCCGTAAAATCTGCAACTGTTACATCGTTGCCTTGCGTAAACTGAGCAGTTCCTACCAAATCAACTGATTTGACCAACCATGTTCCGATAATTTCAGTTTCATCTGGAAGTTCATCAACAGTACAAGAGGTAAAAGAGAAAGAAGCGATAAACGCTAAAGCGAATAGATAATTAAATATTTTCATGCTATAAATGTGTTTAGAAGTGAGAGACACTTCTTGGTTAAAAAATGGCAAAAAAAAAACTTCCCAATCTGATTATCAATCAAATGGGAAGTTTACTATTTCTGATATAAATAGTAATCAATTTTCGAACCAAAAAAAAAGCAGCTTTCTGATTTTTTCAGAAGCTGCTTTTTCTACATTCTTAATCTACCACCCATTTGATGGTTTTCATACCCTCTTTGTCGAGGAAAACGGAAACCAGATAAATACCCGGCGGCCAGTCTGATTCTAATTGGATGATTTCTTCAAGAGCGCGGGTTTTAAACTGTTTTGAATGAATCAACCGACCCAAAGCATCTGTGATTTCAATTTTTCCTTTTTGTAGGTAGTTGGACTTAATTTGTACAGATGCTTGTTTTCCATTGAAGGTTGGGTTCGGAGCGATTTTTATTTGTAAATTTTCGTTGAAAAATAATCCATTTGTGCTGGTAATCGGGGAGAGTACGATAGTCGTATCTGTCATACAACCGGTTGATGCATCTGTTACGGTTACCATATATTCACCGGGAGGTAAGTTGTCAATTAAAGGGCTTGTTTCTCCGTTGCTCCAATTAAATTGAAATACTCCAGAACTCGCGCCACCAACTACTCTATTGACTCCAATTCTTCCGTCATTGCTATTGGAGGTTGTTGGTGGAATCGTTATCAAAAATAGACTTAGCGGATTTTCAGCTGCTATTTTTATAGTTGTACTTGAAAAACTAAACGGCGTCAAGTTTTGATTCCCATCTAAAAAAATTGGCTCAATTCCATCTGGCTCAAACTCAATGATTGTTTCATCTCCTACATTTCCAACCACATCAAATAAAACTGTCAATTTTATATCCTGTGGGATTGAATCTGGATGTGATTGTCTGAAGTACATAAAGTTTGCTGTCCCATTTGCAGAACTCACAGCGAATGGCAAATTTATATTTTCATTGAATTTCAAAACAGTATCATCCCATTTTAAAGAAAACTGACCCGCTGTTGCTTGATTAACATTTATAATATCAATTTCAACAAATACTTGATCACCACATACTGAAATTTCATTATTACCGATTTTTACCAACGTGGTATCTGTGCTACTACCAAAGTCCTTTTCACTTACCAAATCGCCTTGTTTAGTAGCAATAAAATTGTTCTCTAAACTATCGTCTATTAGATTTGAGAGACTAAATCGATCGATATCAGAAATTGGATTAGTAGGGCTGTATGCTTCATTAAAAAACGTCCATGGATCGCGACCATTTGGAAATTCATCAGTGACTCCTAAAATGACCTTATTTATCGCAACAATATCCAAGGTAGAAGTACTATTACTACGATTCACATCACTCGCAAACAAATCATAGAAAGTAGCCACTGAGCCAATATTAAACATCATTTCTCTTAGCCTTATGATATCCAATACATTCAAATACTTTGGTACAGGATCTTCTTTTTCAGCTCGAACTACATAATCCTGATTCGCTTCAATATTTTCAAAAATATAATCGCCCTGCTCATTGGTGTAAGTGATACAGTTATCTGAAAGGTAAACCAAAACACTATCCACAGGCGTACCGCATGGCCTTGTAATTTTTCCAGCAATGGTCAAATTTCCCAATTGATTGGTCAGAAAATCATCTCCCACCGTATGCAAAACCGTATTGGTAATTATCGGTGCATTGAAGTCAAAATAGATGGCTGCTCTATTTTCGATTTCGGCATCAATTAGGTTGTCAGACTGTTGTTTTATTTTATATTGAATAAAACCATGAGAGGCAGCCTCGTTGACATTGCTATCGGGTAGCATGATGTTTTCGAAAGTAAAAACAAGCGTTCCATTGGCTGTGATATTCCAATCATAGTCATGACTCGCATTGACCATCTGCAAAGTAGTCGGGTCTAACAACTCAGATAATGTATCTCTAATTTCTACTTTAAAAGCGGTATCAGTTCCAGTGTTTTGAAAGCGGATTTTATATTCCAAATCTGTATCATTGAAAACAAATCGACGATTACAAACCCCTTTTGGGAAACCTTCTTTATCGTTTGGATCATAAGCACCGCGTACCTCTACACATTCTGCATCAAAGAACGGAGCATTGTCTGACGGAGGCATCATCGTCGCAAAACCAGTGGTAAATGTGCCGATGGCATTCGTGCCACATGCCTCAATAAAAGCAGTGACTTTTGAGGTCCATGGATGGCCTTCTGTTTGCGCAACTTCCATGCGATAGGTAGCGCCTTCTGCCTGTACACTTTCTTTGATTATTTCGGCAGGCTGAAGTGCGGGGATACTTCCTTGACGCATCACCATGTCATCTTCTATGATAATAAAATCCACGGAACGCGTCATAGTATTTCCATTATTGATGACCTCAAATCTGACGGAATCGCCATCGCAGGTGGCTTTGAGCGAGAGATCACTTCCGTCCCAAAGCGAATCAATTGGAGTACAAATTGAGTCTGGGTAAATATGCGCTTCCATACAAAGGGTTTGTCCCAACTGCACCGAGTCACAGTTCATAGTCGTCGTGATTTGGAATTTTCCGCATTCTCTTACATCCAAATCTCCTACTTCAAAGCGGAAGGTATTATCCGTCTGCGACACCCATGGAAGGGTAGAAGACTCAGCGGTCAATCTGTCATCAATTGTAACATCAATGTAAGCGTTTTCGGCAAGCGTTGTACCATCATTACAATACCGAACATGAATATCATTCTCAAAACAACGGCGCATAAAGGGAGCGCCCACATTCACTGTCAGATAAGGACAATCTACTTTTTTATTAATAAAGAAATCGGCAGTGTCACGTGAGTAGAAATTATCAAACTCAAGGGTTATTGAATCTTCACAAATCTCCCAATAGTCATTCGGTGGAAAAGCTTTTACTAAATAATCTCCTGTATCTACCCTGATTTCATATTGACCATCAATACCTGTGCGGGCATAGTTTCGTTGATTGCCATTTTCTATTTCAATAATTCGATTGCTCCAACCGATGTCTGTTGAATCAGTTGAACAATTCTCATTATCTATTGAGTAGTTTCCTGAAATATAATTGGTAATCGTATTTCCTTCAACGTCCGTTTTCAAAAGAGAGATTCTTGAACTTCTATAACCAATAATATAGAATCCTCCACCAGGTACTCGTTCAAACTGAAGTAAGGTTCCTCCTATCGTATTTCTAAAAAGCTCATTTCCAAGTGAGTCGATTTTCAGAAGCGTACCCTGACCATCTACACCAGAAAGTAGCCAAATAGAACCATCTTGGTTTTCTTCAATATCGTTGATATTATTCGATAGACTAAAACTGCCCCCTAAATATTTAGTCTCCAATGTGTCTCCATTACTATCAAATCTGAAAAGGAGATTTCCAGAATTATTGCCATTAACTCCTCTTGTATGTCCTCCTGCCAAATAGCCGCCATCTTTAGTAGCCGTGACTGCAAGACCGTAATGAATATCTGAAAGGTTGTTATCAAATTTCCACATTTGATTTCCCTCGCTGTCTGTTTTTAAAAGTACAAAATCAGAGGAGTTGCTAATCAAATCATTTCCAGTAACGAGGATATCGCCATTAGGATCTATATGAATATTTCTTCCTCTTCCCAACCTTCCGTATTCCTTTTGCCAAACCTCGTCTCCGTTATCATCCAATTTCATCAAAAGAACTTTGAAGTCACGCGTATTGCCTATGGAAACATCACCAGTGATAATGTATCCATTATTCGTTGGTTGAATATCTTCGAAGTAAATCTGACGATCGGGTGTGTCATATTGCTTCTCCCAAAGCACATCGCCACTTTCACTTAATTTAAAAAGATGGGATTGGTGATCGACTACATCTCCGAATGAATCTCTATCTACATAATTAATTCCAGCAGCTAAATAACCTCCATCATTCCCTTTGCAAATAGCATGAAGCCGTATATAGTTTCCCGTAAGTTGTGATTCTATATTTTTAATGAAAACACGCTGCCCAAATTCATTATATCGAAATATCTTTGAGCCTCTCCTCCAAAAGTTTACAAGTCCTGGGTTTTCATGTGCAATGCCCACTACGTCACCATTATCTGCAACTGCGATATCTCTTCCATAATCATTACCGTTAAAAGTTCGCTCCCAACCTTGCCCAATGGTAAATTGAGAAAATAATAAAAAGATAAATAAGCAACTCAGATTTTTCAATACAGCTCTCATGGAATTGGTATTTATAGCCACAATGGCTAATGAAGATAAAAATTCACATTACAAAAATCTATCAAAATAGGCTTCCGCCAAAAGACAAATTAAGTTGTTTGTAAATTTTAATTCTATAAATTTTCATATAACCAATTGATATTCAGTATTTTAAATTCATGTTTTGTAAATTTTATTGATTTTGCTTTTGATGAATAATTCACCTATTTTTGGTGAAAAATCTGTCAAATGGAACGTACCCGTCTTTTTGAGTTGCTTTCTTCCCTCAATTCCAGCGAATTGTTGGAGATGAAAAAGATGGTCAATTCACCTTTTTTTAATAAAAGAAAAGACGTCGTACAGCTTTTTGACTATCTGAATCATTGTTTTAAAAAAGGAAAAACGCCTACCAAAAAAGAAGCATTTAAGCAGATTCATGGTTCCAAAAAATTTGACGATCATGCCATTCGGCTACCAATGAGTTTTCTAAAAAAACTACTTGAAAGGTATTTGGTACAAAAGGAAATCTTTACTGACAAATCATTTATAGAAGCTAAACTCGCCACCGTTTTGCGAAAGCGAAAACTCACTAAACAACACGAAAAAATAGTAAAGGACGGTGCTCAAAAATTACAAGAACAACCGCTCCGCAATGCCAAAACACTCGAATATCAACTCGACTTTCAACTCGAAGAATTTCAAAGAAAAGTAGCTACTCGACGTACCGGGGAACTCAACTTGCAGGAACTCTCTGACCAGTTGGATAATATTTTCATTGCTAAAAAATTGAGGCAAGTTTGTTTGTTGCTTTCGCATCAGCGAGTGTATAAAAAGGATTATGATTTTGGGTTGCTGGATGCAATTGTAAAAAAAGTAGAAACCAAAAATTTGCATGAATTGCCCGCCATCGGCATGTACTACTTTGCATGGAAAACACTGACGGAGGACTCCAGTGATGTGCATTTCCAGCAGTTCAAAAAATTAGTTTTGGAAAAGGCAGATCGCTTTCCTGATGATGAAATGCGTGACCTGACCATATTAGCCATCAACTTTTGTATTCAAAAATACAATCA
>CALHBQ010000492.1 GCA_937930815.1 uncultured Saprospiraceae bacterium
GTTTTCCAGACTTGATGGATGCTGATTTTAGTTTAACATTATTATCAGTTTGCACCTCAACCATATCAGAGACTGGGGCAAATTCAATGGGCGCAACCCGCAATGTTCCAGATTTGATTTGTAAGCCAACCATTTCCATTCGGGTGTTGATACGATCCATTAAGTTTATCATAACTGCCGTGGCAGATCCGGGACTTTTGAATTTCAATAATCTTACGAAAACTGAATTATGAATGGTCTTTCCATCCAAAATAATGTCTTTTTCAAATACTTCTCCTGATTTCAAAAGGTCACTATGGACACTTCCGAGTATCGTACCTGAGACATTATCCCAAACTTGAAAAGTGACATCTTCCAAATCGAATGGATAAGAATTGGTAGCATCAAATTTTAGCGTTCCTTTATTTAAAACGATTTTTTGATATTCTTCGAAAACTGGAATTCCGATATCGAAATTGACATTTTGCTCAAAAGGTGGGAGTGGAACTCTATTTCCATCGTTTCTTCTGAAAAAATCACGCATCGTTGGATCAGGAATTTCGTCAACCAAAGCTTGCATATAAAACATGCCCGTTTCTACAATAGTTGGAATATTGGCGGTTCCAATTGCTTTTTCTTCGCTATAATTTGCATCCCACAAATCCCCAAAGTCTTTCAGAAAGTCCGTGGCAGAAAGCGAAAGAATACTGTTTTGTCGATATTTGATAGCCAATAAACCATCTGCTCCAGTACTAAAAATTGAATCTTCAGAAATGAAGTTTTCTATTTGAAAAGAGGCTTTCCCAACTGGGACAGCATATTCAGGCTCTGCAAGTATTCCATCAATATCTTTGAGGCTATCGTTAAGGCAACCCGTAGTTAAGACGTAAAAAGCCATAAAAAAGAAAGGACTCTTTTTTACGATTTTATAAAAAGAAGAAGAATTAGAAATAGCTTTTAGACCGTTCATATGGAAATAGTTTAGCTCATGGTATGCTAAATCAGTCCAAAAGGTATGCCATTACTTTAAATAAAATTTTATGTGTTTTCTAAATCTTTGGAAGCGTCTCTTTTTATATTCCTGAATTTGATTGGGCCCAGCCAAAGCCAAAACCCGCTACAAACAATAAAGAAGGCGCCAATGCCCAAAAAATTCATCGCGAATAATTTGAATCCATCTGAAATAAGGCTGCCATCATGCAGTTGTTCGATCCAGTCGCTGTGCCTTCGACCAGTTGAAAGAATTTGCCCAGTTTTACCGTCAATTTGGACTTCCCACCATCCGTTTTTGAAAAGGACTTTTGCAATGCCTTTGGAAGGGCGAACATCAATTCTATCAATGGAATTAGGAGTTTCGTTGGGCAAGGCTGTTGTGAAATGTGATTGGGCCAATTGAGCCAATTCGTCCATCGATTTCCACTCGACGAGTTCTTTGGTCGCACCTTTTTGGGTAGGTGGTTGAATCAGAGCAATGTCCTTTTTCCAACCTAATAAAAAACCAGTCACTGCACTAACGAGCAAGAATAAAGCAATGCTCAATCCCACCCATCGATGCCATTTTCTAAAATTTCGGAGCGAATTTATGACGGTTGCTAATTTCAAAGATTTAGTGTTTTGTAGTGAAGGTGATGGGCAAAGATAATTAAGTAATTCAAGTTGCGATCTAATTGAATAATGATAAAATGAATAAATTTGAAATGATTAAATAACGCTCAAAAAATAACTTTCCGAATTGTGAACGGTTACTTAGAGTCTTATTTAATCATTTTTGCATTTACTCATTTCCAGTTTAAAAAATTACGCAAATCTGGAGATTTGTAATTTATTACGTGACTGTTCAGAGAACAGCACGAGCAAATTTCAATTGAAATTTTCAGAAAAAATAAAAGCCCCGAAGTAAACTTCGGGGCTGTAAAGCTTAAGAGTGAAAAGTGGTATCACGGCTCCATTTTAACAAATGGCACTTTCTCAATTTTGGCGTTTGTTCGAAATAATAAGGAGTAAAAACCACTTTTTAAATCAGATAGACCAAAGGTCCAAGTTTGCAATTTTGTGCCCGACACCCAGCCGTTTTTGACGACTTGGCCTTGAGCATTGACTATCAAAAATTCAATTTTTTCTTGGTTGGAATAAGCATCGATATTCATTAAATCCACCACTGGATTAGGGTAGGTTCTCAAAATCGACAATGCTTTATTGTAAATGTCTGGCTTTGAAGTAGCGTTTCTAAAATTAACCGCTGGTACAATTGTGATAGACGATTCATCATCTTCTTTTACGGTACAACACTCGGCATTACCGGGCGTACTATCGTAATCCTCTGGGAATGCTTGCGTAACCTGAGCAAAAAGCGGAATCGGTTTTGAATCTTCTAATGGAAAAATAGTAACCGATAAAACGTGCGTTTCACCAGGGGCGACCTCTTCAATATCCCAATGTTTCAGAATATTATTAAACGCTCCAGTGCTGACGGTACTTTCCACAAATGCAGTTGCTTCTGGGAAAGGAAACGCAACGATGATATCACGAGCAGGCCTTCCTCCTGCATTGGTTACTGTGATGGTAATATCCATCGGTACATAAATATTGTAGGTAGTCGAAACTGCCGAAATATTAACTTCAAGATCTGGTTTGTCAATCGTTACCCGTGGTGGCGCTTCAACCAAAATATTTTGAACCAAAATATTATTAGACTCATTTTGTTCCTGAATGATGTTCTGATTATCTGCTTTTAAAATAAGATAATAGTTGCCTGCCATGATGCCAGAGGGCAATTTTACAGAAGTCATCAATCCATTCAAAACGCCTATTGGCGTGTCGGATGCATTGAGCTGACCGATAGGCGTGTCTCTATCATCCAAAAAATCATCTGTAGATAAAAATACACCTACTTCATAATTTCCTGAGACAGGAGCCGTTCCGCGATTGCGCAAATCGTAAGTGATTGTATTGGTACTGTCTGCATAATATTTATAAACAGAAGCGACATTTTCAATCAATAAATCAGGCGTACCCGCAGATGGGTTTAGTAATAATGAGGTTTCATCATCTTCCTTAGGTGCGCGGTCTGTATTGTTGTTTGGTTTAGAATCTATATCTGGTAAATTGGTCACTAAAACTTGTCCAAATATTAAAATAGGATCCATCGTCAAAGTGAATAGTTCTAATTTCATTTCAATCAATTCATTTGGCGCAATTTCTGGAATTCTCCATTCGCCATTGATTGTATTGTAATTTCCAGATGGCACTTGAAGCCCAGTTACCGCCAAATCACCTGGTAAAGGAAGACTTGCAATAATATTGCGAGCAACGCCTCCTCCAGTATTTGCGACAGAAAATGTAATGGACACGTTTTGATAAATCCCTGGCGTACGAGTATTGGCAGTGAGTCTTACTGTCAAATCTATCGAGTCCGTTGGAGCAGGAGCACAATTTGGAGTTGGCGGTTGGAAAACCCATAATTGGTCATCCTTCGCTGCAATAACAGAAAAGCAACCATCGCTTTTTTGTAAAATATTAGGTCTTAAATTAGCATTACTAATGGCATTGATGGACTTGGTATCGTCAAAAGTATTCCACTGTGTGGTTCCATCTAAATCGATACTTTCATAGTATAGTCCAATTTCATCCGCAGCAGTATTTGTGTTTCTATTGGTTTCATAAACCAATAAATAACTATCGTCATTATTCGCTATTGTTGCGATGCCCCTAACCCAAAGGTCAGGTGTTGCAATCTCAGGAATTGATTTTACAAAACGATTTGAACCCATTTGATCATAAGCAATGAATTGCGAATATCCCTTGTTTGGGTCAGCTTTATCTGTAAGGTTAACGGTTGCAATTGGCCCATTTTTATGAGCAGATATATTTTGTAATGAAATGGAATGGGTGAATGAATTGAGGTTGGATTGAATCCAATCAACGTTACCATCAGGGCTGATTTGTCCCAAAGAATATACCTCTGCATTCCCATCAGTAAATATCATTTCAACCAAAAAACCAGCATCGAAATTGGCGGTCAATTTTGCGGCTTTCAATTGAGAACTTGGCAAAACATCATTCAATGGAATATTATGAATGAGGTCTCCGTTGATATTTAGGAATAGAAAATTAGTCATTTTGGTACTACGTTCCTCGCCAATGAGTAAGTATCCACGTGAGTTGAGCAATTGTCCAACGCCATAAGTTTCTTTAAACTCAAATCTGGCGGAGGCTACCACCAAATTGGTAGTACTCAAAAGATTTCCTTGTAGAGCGTACTTCCTTATTTGATTGTTATCCAAAAAAATAAAAGAGCCGTCTGGCGTCTTGGTGAGGTGAGGGACTTCACCAGCGTAGGTGCCCATTGTACCGGTTTGAGCAATTAATTGCCCATTTTCATCAGAAATAAAGTTTAGTAATTCGCCAGAAGAATCGGCTACGTGAAGAAAATTACCGTCCGTAAGTTTTTCAGAAAAGATTGGATAACCAGTTCCGAAAAATTGTTCAAAATTTTGTGCAAGCAAAGGAATACACCCTAAAACCAATGCACATAAAATTGAAAAGGACAGAGCAGGGGGTCTGTTCAAGTTCATTATTGTGTTTTTGTAAGTGTGATTATAATTTGTTAGAAAATTTATATTGCAAAACTGTTTGACTTTTTTCTAAAGCATAAATTTCGCAAATCCGATGTCTAACAAAGATAGTTTCGTAAGTACCAAGTTGTTCGATTTTTAACTATTATTGTTTCTTTTAATATGAATTATACCCAGTTTAGGGTATAAAGTGTTAAGGCTTTTTAGTAGAAAAAAGAAAAACCGATTAGCAGATTCTGCTAATCGGTTTTTAAAATTATTAATTACAAAAAGTAAGTGAAAATGATTTATTATAAATGTTTTTTTAGTGTATTTGTTTGTGATTAATGGTCACGAAAACAAAGATAAATCATTGACGATTTTTTCGATTTTACTCCTGTTTGGTGTAGGTGAATGTCAAAGTCACCTCCTGACCATTGGATTGTTCTTTGCGAGAAGTAATCAATTGAGTTTCGGCCAATTCCATGATATTTGAGGAGAGTTCTTGACCATTGATATTTGTACTTAAAATTGTTTCTTCTGGATTGAAAGCATAAGTTCCAACCTGTGTTTGTAAAGTGCTTGAGTTGCATTTTGTAGCCCCTTCATCAATTTTCATTGTTGTGCCTTCTTCGTAAGAAAAAGTATTGTCTGTTTCGCATTCGTCCAAGGTAGCCATGTAGTCATCTCCCGTTGTAAATTGAGGCGGATCGATGGTTGCAGCGGTCATTTTCCAAGTTCCTAAAATCTTTTGAGCATTGGTTAGCTCAATGACAGGTTCTTCATCCTTTTTACAGCTTGTAAATAAAATTGAAAAGCAAAAAACAGATAGGCATAATACCGGAATCATCTTCTTCATCAGTATATTTTTTTTAGTGAGAAAATTAGTCAGGCACTCAAACGGTGCTTGTTTTTAGAATAGTATGTCTTTGATGTTAATTTAAATTTTAAAAGGCAAATATTATATTTATTTCTTATTTATTAAATTTTTGTATGAAATAAAATGTTAATTGTTTTTTATAAAAAAAACCGACTGGCAAATGCCAATCGGTTTGTGATTGAGGTTCCAATTTTTTAAAATTGGGGGTCTTGACTTCTTTAATTTTGCTTAGCGAAAGTGTACGTGATAACTCTTTCTCCACCAGCAAATTCTATTCTTTCAGCTTTGACTAAGGTCGAAGCATTCAATTCGTGAATCTGATAAGACTTCGTTTTATTCTCCAGCGTGATACTTAGTATGGATTCGTAAGAATCCCAAGCATAGGAGCCTTGACTATTTTGTAAAGTTGATGGGTTGCATTTTCTCGCTCCTTCATTTTTAACATAAGATGAGGGCATTTCAAATATGAGGATATTGTCCTGTTCGCAATCATCCATGGTCGCGTATAAATCAGATCCAGTTGAAAAATCTGGTGGATCAATCACTGCATCTGTTAAAACCCAAGAGCCAACAATCATAACAGCGTTGGTTTTCATTTTGGTGTCTTCCTTGCCACAACTGGCTAAAATTAAAAGCACACCGAGCGCGAAGAGATGAGGAATTAGTAACTTTTTATTCATGAGGATTTTTTAATTT
Source organism: uncultured Saprospiraceae bacterium (assembly GCA_937930815.1). GTDB lineage: Bacteria > Bacteroidota > Bacteroidia > Chitinophagales > Saprospiraceae > JAGQWW01. The sequence continues at coordinate 6,109 of CALHBQ010000492.1, forward strand.
CTTGAAATAGAGCGTATACAATAAAGTAAATACTGGTCAACAATTGGCTTCCGTTTTTTTTCAGGCCGCGAATATGGATCATTTTGAATTAAATAAAAACATATTTTAAATATTTATATTTAAAATGCATTTAAATTGACCAGACTTTAATTAATTGGAAGTTTTTGAAACAGAAAAGGGGAGATTGGATAAGAACGGATAATTCGTTTTAATCCAAATAAATCTGTTTCATCCTTGTCCTATTTAAGTAAAATTGGAGGAATGATTCAATTACAAAAAATCACCATCAAAAGAAAACGGAAGCAGATGGGAAGCGGTATGCAAAACATAAATCTCACCCGTTTCAGAGCCCAATATCATGCGGATGTTTCGTTTATGGATATGTTCAATTTCAGAAATGACTTGGCGGCAGGCGCCACATGGAGGAATCGGCTTATCAAGTGCTTTTTTAGGATTTTTGGCAGTAACTGCAATTGCCTTTACTCGAACACCTGGATATTGAGAAGCTGCTGAGGCCAATGCAACTCGTTCGGCACACAATGCCAATGGATATGAAGCGTTTTCAAAATTAGCACCCGTAATAACTTTACCATTTTGAAGCAAAACCGCTGCTCCTACGTAGAAAGTAGAGTAGGGCGCATATGCTTTGGGCAATGCTTCTATAGCGGCAAACAATAAATTGCCGAAATCTTCTGGTAAGTGATCTATCGATTGATAAACCGATAAATCGAATGTGACAGTTTCTTTTCTCATTGTATGTTTCCCCTGAGATTGAAAGTTTTTTCAACCTGAATTGGGAATTGTATAATTACCTGTTGATATTCGCGCCTCTAATTTAGCAAAAGCATCGAGAACCCTTTCTAATGCAAAATTGATGCAAGAAAGCTTGTGTTGAATTAAAATTACGAAATAACATTTAATCTCCATCATTCATGAATAGTATTCTTGTAATAGGGGCTGGACGCTCTGCCACTGCACTTATCAATTATTTACTCAAACACGCAACGGAAAACAACTGGCAAGTGACGGTTGCCGATGCCAATCTTCAATTGGCTGAGCAAAAAGTCGGTGGTCGCCCAAATGGCCTCGCTACTTGGCTCGATGTCACCAAGCCGAATGATAGGAAGGACTTAATTCAACGTGCCGATTTAGTGGTTTCGTTGTTGCCCGTTCATTTGCATATGGAAGTGGCCAATGATTGTATTCGTTTGAAAAAGCACTTGGTGACGGCCTCATACCTATCCAAAGAGATGTATCAGTTGAGTGATCAGGCGCGCCAAAGCGACTTGATTTTTATGACGGAAATGGGATTGGATCCAGGTATCGATCATATGTCGATGATGCAAACAATTCATGAAATTCAGAAGGCTGGCGGAAAATTGACTGGCATCCGCTCGTTTACCGGTGGCTTGGTTGCGCCCGAAAGTGATGATAATCCATGGCGTTACAAAATCACGTGGAATCCAAGAAACGTCGTTTTGGCGGGTCGTGGAACTGCTCAATATCTCGAAGATGGAAAATTGAAATACATTCCATATCAAAGAATTTTTAAAAGTTATGATGTCATAAATATCAAAGATTTAGGAGAATTTGAGGTGTATCCGAATCGTGATTCTTTGTTATATAGAGAGGTTTACGGTATTGCTAATATTCCAAATATCATTAGAGGAACAATGCGTCGTCGTGGCTTTTGCGATGCATGGGGTGCATTAGTAGAAATCGGTTTAACCGACGAAACTTACCCAATTCTTGACTCCGATAAATTGACTTACCATGGTTTGATGGAAGCATTTGTAGACCCAGGGGTGGGTTCAGTGAAAGACCGCGTGGCTAAATTATTAGGTGAAGAACCCAATTCCGAAATCATGGATAAACTGGATTGGTTAGGGCTGTTTTCCAAAAAGAAAATCAATTTGGATAATGCGAGTCCTGCAACCATTCTCCAAGATTTGATTATTGAAAAATGGAAATTACAACCAACAGATAAAGACATGATTGTCATGCGCCATGAGTTCGAATATCAGCTTGATGGTAAAACCAAAAAACGTCAATCTACCTTGATGATGAAAGGTGATGATGCACAGAATACCGCCATGTCAAAATTGGTCGGCCTTCCACTCGGTATTTTTGTGAGACGAGTGATGTTGGGTGAAGTGAAACAAACAGGTGTCCGATTGCCTGTTTCTCCAGAGGTTTATGATCCTGTTTTGAAAGAGTTGAAAGAGTATGGCTTGGAGTTTATTGAGGAGGAAGTGAGTTAAGCTGTTGGAAAACGCTACTTTTAAGTCCCAGACATGTTTCTCGACAAAAGGGCTTGCAGTAAGGGCGATTCATGAATCGCCCTTACCGCACGCAATATCCACAATACTACTTTGGACTAAAGATTCCTTCAATCGCATCCAATGAATTGATGGAAAAATGTTTCCATGCCTTATCCGTTTCATCAGACCATTCTGAATCGTTACTGCTTATTTTTTCTTTTAGAATTTGGAAATAAATTTCAAATTCCTCAATGGTAAAATCAAAGTGAACGTACTTAACCAAACTTGATAATCCTTCTCGTAAGAAGTCGGAATTTTCAATGTTTGAAACAGTCGAAAACAGATAATCGAATGCAAATCTGAATCGAATATTTCTACTGTTTTTGTTTTGAGTAGATTTTTTGGAAGGGAGTGCTTCAATGAGCGCGTCGTAAAATTCATTGATAATATTTTCATTATTACTTAATGAACGCTCGTATGCACCTGAGATGGAGTTTAGATATTCGCCATCAAATTTTCTTTTTTCCTTTTCGATATGAAGTTTCAAAAACTCTAATTCGGATATGAAATCTTCAAAATTTTCATGTCTTTGATCAGGAGATATTTTAATTAATTTTTGGAAAATGGTTTGGAAATTCTGAGAAAGTTCAGCTGCTGTTTTTTCATCTAAAGAGAATCGTAATAGCTGATTTTTAACCTCCTCATAAAAGTCGTTTAATTGAGTAACGGTATTTCTTTGATCAATTCTATCTTCATAAATGCTCGGCAGACCTTTTCCATCAAAAAGCGATTCGCCCATTATCATGTAAAAAATAATGAGCCCCAATGAATACTGGTTACTCCCAATATTCAGCTTGTTTTGTTCCAATTTATTTCCCGCCAATTTGAGTTGCTCAGGGCTCATGTACTTGATGCCATCTTTCAGATTTTTCCAAGTCACTACATTTCCATTCTCTTCAAATATATTTAGAGGAAGCAGTTGAAGTTCCTGACAATTGCTATCCATGATAATCTGATCTGGGATAAGATTATTGTAAAATATTTTGGATTTATTCAACTCCAACAATCCTTCAGAAATAACGATTGCCGCATTTAGAGTTCTCAATAGCGATAACTTGAGTCCACTTTTTAATAAGGAACTTAAATCAATACCGGGTGCATATTTTCTAATGAGATAACTTGGATTGCCAGGGTAGAATTCTACCAAATCCACAAACGGATTTCTGCTTTTAGAGAAGAAGTTCAAATATTCTTGATTGTAAACAGATTGGGAACTGCTTAATTTATACCAGTTTAAAACCTGAATGACATAGAAATCTTTCTCTACGAATGAATTTCTTTTTGCCTTAAAATAATAGGAAGAATGGTCGGAAAGAATTTGGGAGTCAATTGTATATCCTTTGTCCTCAATTGCATTTTGAACAATTTCTTGAACTGATTCAATTGCGGATTCGTCATCTTCAGAATCACTGCTGCCATTTTCAATAAGGGTTTCAATACCCGAAAAAACGTCTAAAACACTTTTTCGAATTTTACTCTTTTCAATTGAAATGTCATTGATGTCCAATAACTGTTGCCGGTCCTTTTGTTTTATTTCGTTCAATCTGGCTTTTAGTAATAATGCCTCTTTTTTGTACTCATCAATGTTTGAAAAGAACGAGTCAAAATTCTCTAATGCCTCCTCAATTTTGTCTTCTGAAATTTGATTGATTATGGATCGGAAATTCATTTAGTTGATAGGTTTTCTCTGGTAAAATGTTTTGGTGTCAACGGTGTATTTTGTTTTATAAAGAATTGAAAATCAATTTTTTATAAAACAGTGACTACAAAAATACAAAAGAATAATTAAAAGTATTTGAACTACTTTTTGTAGTGGTTTAGTACCATTTCATCAGAGTACTGTTAAACATTCTACATTCACGAATTTTTTTGCACTTTTTAAAAGTTTATCCTTTTCCCCATTTCGAATGAATTTCCGTATTAATTTTTTTCTAACTAATTCTCTATCTGAAACAATTTTTTGTCTAATATCTTTTGAAACAGATCGAGGTGGTAAATACTGCCACAAAGAACGATACTCTTTTTGAGCGTTACCGCAGTATCGTTCTGTTTCCAAACAACATTGAGTGTATGCTTGAAATAATTTTACTCTCGGTCTCCAATCATATGGACTGTCTGTAACTGCTTTAGAAATTGTTATAAAAGCTTTTTTGTATTCCTTTCTACTTAAATAATAATCTCCTCGAATCGATTTTTTACTTTTTAAAAAGTCATCCCAATTGGCATAATGATATTTTTTCACTTTGTCAAAGAAGTTTAGTTTTCTGATTTTTGGTTTAGGTATTTGTTTTGGTTTTGGCTCCTTTGGTATTGCGTAAATTGTTATCAAAACAAGAAAGATGAAAATCGTCAAAATCAATTTGCTTCTACTTTGCTCTTTATGGCGATCTTTGGATAAGGTGAAAGCGGCTTCTTCTACTTTTTCTTCCGAAAAAGTTTCCAACCAAAAATAAGGCGTTTTAGGTTTTCTGGTCATAAACCTGTCTATACTTTTGTACTCAGGTATTTTGTATTTCATATCAATACTGATGAATGATTTTCAAAATTGGTTGTGTTGGATCACAATAATTGAAAATAAATTTAAAGAAAAGATAGTGAAAATTTAAGAATAAAGCAACGTTCGTTTGCGTTGTGTCCTTTATTAGGAGGCATCCCTCTAATAATGAAGTTGATTTTAAAGTAATTGGGATTCGACCTTACTTTTTATTAAATTTGTAAAAAAACATACCATGACAGTTCAGCTAAATCGGCAATTGTTTACCGTATCGGATTATTACAAAATGGCAGAAACAGGTATCCTGTCCAATGACCAACGCTATGAACTGCTGAACGGAGAAATCTTTAAAATGAGCCCACAAAAGAGTTCGCACACAACGATTACACATTTTCTGTTTGAGGAATTTTTGTTTCAATTGAATCGTAAAGCAGAGTGTCGTTCACAAGCACCGATTAGTATCAACGATAGTTCAGAACCAGAACCAGATATCGCTATTTTAAAAAATAGAAAAACGCGCTATCGCGACCGTCACCCAGTTCCAAATGAAGTTTTATTAGTGATTGAAGTTTCTGATTCTACTTTATCAAAAGATAGAACCGTTAAAAAAGAAATGTATGCCACTGCTGGCATCCCTCAATATTGGATTGTAAATATTCCAGAAAATCAGGTAGAGATTTATGTAAATCCTAAAAATGGAGATTACGAAAAAACGACCATTCTAAAGAGTGGAGTTGTAGTATTTGAAGGTTTGGAAACGAAGGTTCAAATTCAGATCAAAGAGTTGTTTTAGTTGAGGCGAGCAGTAAGGGCGATTCATGAATCGCCCTTACTGCTCGCACTTACGACGCACACCTATGCTTCCTCCTCCCAAATCATCACCAAATGCGTAATCGTCTCTACCGCTTTCTCCATGTCCTGCAAACTCACCCATTCCTTTTTAGAATGAATCTGTTGCATGCCTGTGTAAATATTGGGGCAGGGCAGACCCATGAAAGAAAGACGTGAACCATCAGTACCTCCTCGAATCGGTTCTTTAACTACCTCAAAACCAGTGCGTTGTATTGCTTTTTCAGCGAAAGCCGCTACTTCAGGATGTTTGTCCAAAATCACTTTCATGTTTCGGTATTGCTCTTTTATTTCAAATTCGTAAGTAGAATTTGGGTAGTTTTTCATGACAATGTCACACATTTTTCGAAGCTCATTTTCATGCTCTTCTAATTTGGCAGTTGTGAAATCTCTTACGATGAAAGAAACAAATGCTTCTTCTGAAATACCGCCAATACTTGTTGGATGCACAAAGCCATCACGACCGGTCGTCGTTTCTGGGGATAGCCTATATTTAGGAAGTAGTGACAATAAATCGCCAACCATTTTTAAGGAATTTTCCAATTTACCTTTAGCATAGCCTGGGTGAATGATGACACCTTTGAAAGTGATTTTCACGCCATCAGCAGAGAAGGTCTCATCTTCCATGGTTCCAACTTCGCCACCATCAAGGGTGTAACCGAAGTCAGCACCCAATTTTTTCATGTCCACATGATCGACCCCGCGTCCTACTTCCTCATCGGGCGTAAATAGAATTCGGATTTTTCCATGTTTGATTTGTGGATTTTGCATTAAGTATTCGGCCATCGCCATGATGATGGCAACGCCTGCTTTATCATCAGAACCAAGCAAAGTCTTTCCGCTGGCAGTGATGATGTCGTCTCCAATTTTTTCTTTTAGGTACGAAAGTTTGGAAGGACTCAAGACCAAAGAAG
>CALHBQ010000493.1 GCA_937930815.1 uncultured Saprospiraceae bacterium
TTACACCCTTCGATTAAATTTCGAAGTGATGCTGCAAATTTTTTCCCAACTACAATATTTCTTACTGGAATCTGAATGGTCTTTTGATAACTCAGCTTTCCATTGTCTTTGTATTGTTGTATTATCTCATCCTTGCCAACTGTTTCTGCTTCTATAAATACATTTTTTCCTTTAATCTCCATTTCCACGGAGCGAGGATTGATGTCGTATAGATTAAATTCACTCAAAAGTTCTTCTTCCTTTTTACCTTTGTTTTCGGTTTGTTTAAGTTGAACTTTGCACGGTTCGTCGGCTGCTACCTTCTCAAGTGCTTGACTTAGGTCAGAATTAATTTCGTTTATTTCTCCTGCTTCCTTAGAAAGCCAATCCAAATTTTCGGTAGTAATTTTAGAAGCAGATTCCTTTAAGATTATGGGTAACAAAGCCATCATTTGTCGATGCGACTCTACATCAGGAGCATAAAAAGTAATTTCATTATCATAATTCTCCTGTTCTCCATTTTCAAAAACCTGAACATATTTTTTAGATTTTCCTGTCTTAATTGAAATGGCCATTGAGCTTTTATCAATATCAGAATCTGGATTATCGGAGCAATCAGAAAAATCAAAAATTCGTTTATCTATTATTGATTTTCCATCCTTATCGGTAGTGATTTCAAGAATGGCTTGTCTTCCGTCGAAAGACAAATCTTGTTCAATCGACTTGTCTTTTATTTCTACCTTTTTTAGGTGAGATTGAAATTTTTGCTTGGCTTCTTCAGCAGAGACTGATTTAGGCATGCGCAATTCAACTTCTTTCTTTGCAATTGGGATAAATTTTTCTAATGCTCTTTTTGTCAGAATAGCCTGCTCGGGAGTTTCAAAAAATAAATCGCATTTATCAGTAAATTCACTTTCGTCTTTCTCATCGGTTGCAGTGATATACTTTAAGCCACCTGTCGATGATACTGATAAAACCACTTGTTGCTTTTTGATTTCGAGCCGCACTTTAGAAGCGTTTAAATCGCCAAAAGAAAAGTCATATTCTTTTTTTGATTCACTTCCTTTTTTATCAAATTTTTCAATAGAAAAATTAATTCGATCTGAGTGATTTGCATTTTGAGAAAGAGACTGTTCTACCTTATTTTCATTATCATAATCAATCGAACCAATTTTGTTTTTTATAAAAGAAAATAAAGCATCAAAATCAGTAGGGAGTTCATTTTCTTTTTCCCAAATTTCGTTGGCTAATGGAATGATTTCTTCAAAAAGTGTTTCCATCGCTCTGGCATTGTCCACATCATCACAGAGAATAAAAAAATCATTATCGTAACCTTTTGATTCCTCTTCTTCAAAATTTTCAATAAGGTCATTTTTTCCACTGCCGAGCAACAGCTGCATTTCGTTTTTACTGGTTTTTATCCGAACCTGGTTTTTGTCTAAAAAACCAACATGAAACTTAGATTTCACCTCCTTACTTTTTCCATTTTTCACAGTGGTTGTAATTCTCGAAAATGAAACTCGGTAAGGGTTCTCTTTTTCAAAAGAAATAGATTGTTCATGCACTTCTTTCCCTGTTTCAATTTTTTCGAGTAGTTGATTAAGGTTTTCAAGTTTCTGAATCAATTGAGCCGACTGAGACTGGCTCTCCGTTCCAAAACAGAAGAATACTAAAATTAAAAGCAGCGATCTCATAATTTTTGTTTTATTAATTTTTGTAAAAAGCATGGACTTTATGTCTAAAGCCCATACTTCTCTTAACTATCAAAATTTACTAATCGCCAATGGTGTATCGTACAGCTAATGCACCATAGCCTCCGCCAAAACCGCCGATGTAACCGCCGAAAAAATAGGTTGGTATATAATCCAAGCTAATATTGATGGGCTTGTTTTCAAATTTATAATCTAACCCTACATTGCCTTGCAAGCCAAAAGTCGTAGAGTTATATTCGTTTCTTCCAAAAACGCTATCATCATACGTCCAAAAAAATGCGGATACTCCGCCTCCATAATACCAATTCAATCCGCCTATCACATCTTCAAGAGAAGTGTACTTTTGGTAATTTCCGGAAACGCTTACCCAATTGGTATAGGTATAGTTTCTGAAACCGAGGGTAGCTTCAATCATTTTACCCTCTCCGATTTTTGTTTTTACAGAGGCACTGAGTGGAACGCCCAATCTCGCTCCAACAGCAAGTTTGTAATCTTGTGCAGATGTAGTTGTAAAACCGAAAGCTATCAAAGCCACGATTAGCCCTGCATTTAAAAGTAATTTTTTCATAATGTAATATGATTTAGATGTGGTATAATAAATTTGATTTGCCCCTTTGTGCGCCATATTTGAATAGGTACCCAGTTGGCAAAAAGTATTTTTTTATTTTTTGAAATTATTCTTTAATTCTATTTTTGGAATCTAATTAATCAACCCTATCATTTCTCCAATTCGGGGTATCTCATTTACATTTTTACAACCAAGTTTATTCTTAATGTTTCCACGATGGGTTTCGATGGTATGTGAACTCCGTTGTAACTTTTTTGCAATTTCCTTGATGCTCAAGCCCTGTGTCAAAAGTTGGATGACCTCTTTTTCTCGTTTAGTCAATCGATTGAGCAAATCCTTATGTCGATTGCGTTGAATTTCACCCAAAGCCATTGACAAGGAGTCATTAGAATTAATTAGTTCTGTCACATCAAGAGCAGTGGCTATGGCTTTTTGGGGAATCCCATTTATGTTTTTTTCGAAAACTACAGCGGTTGTGAGTACCCAACTATAGATCTCATCTGGCCGTTTCATTTTGAAAATTTGGTAACGGCGTTTTTCTGGATTTTGTAAAAAGAAATTCCTTACGTCCGAAAGGTTTTTTTGAAAATCTGGATTTATTGATAGCTCATCATCAGGTGTCGTTCTTGCCAAAAAAGGTAAACTATTATTGACCCATTCCACCTCCAAAGTGTCGAGTAAAAGGATATAAATAGATGCATTTACACTTTTCAATACCTTTTCTAAAAAACTAAAATCCATTTTGTTATTCATTTTTTTGGTTGTTGTTGTAGTGGGCTGTAAATGTAGTTTTGGGGGTCTAAATTTTGAAAGGACAAAAAATTCCTATTCTCATGAGAATTATTTATTTTTTTGTTTTAATTTTGCTTCTATCCATCTGATAATCAATGCTTTAATTTCATTTCATTTTCATGAAAAATAAATCGATAAATTCCAGCAAGGCTGTAGAAATATTGAGGAAAATGGATGAAAAGGAATGGAGTTCTTTTGTTAAGTGGCTGGCGTCGCCTTGGTGTAATTCCACTAAAAAACTGGTTGAACTATTAGCAGCACTCAAGAAATTTCATCCTAATTTTAATAATTCGAAACTCACCCGAGAGAAGCTATTCCAAAAAATCTATCCAGGAAAAAGGTTCAGTTCAGGAGTAATGGATAATTTAATGTCGGAACTAAATGGAGCGGCAGAACGGTTTTTGTGTTTTCACACTTTCGCTCAATCTGAAAGCACTAAAAATTTTTTACTTGCAACTGCGCTCCAAGGCAAGGAATTAGAAAATAGGTTTTTAAAAGTCAGTACAGCTACTACCAAGGATTTAGAATCAAAAAAGATAAAAAACTGGGAAGAAGAGAATCTATTACTACAACTTAGGAGACAACTTTACCATCATCCAAATCAAGTCTGGCGGATGAATCCCGAAAGCACCTTGTTGCCCGAAATGGATCAAAGTCTGGATATAACCTACCTTCTTCAGAAGGCAACAAACATCAATGAAAAAATATTCAGGATGCGTATTTTGAGGGATACGCATTTTGATGTTAAAAAAGATATTCAAAATTGGTTGCAATTGGCTGAAGGAATTAATCTCCCTGCTATTAACCTTTACCGTAAAAGATTTCATTACACAGACGAAAAGTTACTGCACCAGTATTTTTACCTAAAAGAGGATTTTATTTCTGATTTTGAAAAGCTGACTAAATTAGATCAACAGATTCACCTGCTTAGTTTGATCAACGATTCTACCCATTTGCGACGAAAAGGTCTAATTGATCTTTCCGATACATTGCCCTTGTTTAAATTGGGTTTGTCCTCTGGGATTTTGATTGAAAAAAATAGATTAGATCCGCTGTTATTTGTGATGATTGTCTCAGCCAGTAACTTAAAAAGAGATTTTGAATTTACAAGACACTTTGCGACTACTTATTCAAAGTATCTACCAATAGAGGCGCGAGGAGATGGCAAATATTATGCAGATGCGCATACCGCTAATCGAGAGAAAAAATTAAACCAATGTCTCGAAATTTTAAATGAAACAGAATTTAGTTATAGCTACTTTCGATTCAGTACTAAAATTTTGATGCTCCAAAATTATTTCGACCTTCTGCTTGATGATGATAGCTATTTAACTACGTTCAATAGCCACAGTGAATCAATTGAAAAATGGCTACGGCGAGAAAAAATCCGATCTGTGGCTAACAAAGAACCTTTTATCAATTTTGTAAAAAAATGTCGTTCACTGATGAGGCTCTATTTTGAACCTGACTTTGATGAAACTGCTGTAAAAGCAGTTTTAGATGGAAAAATGAATATTCAACCAATCAATTGGCTTTTTGAAAAAAGAGATGAAATCATCAATCGTAGAAAAAAAGGGAAGCCACTTGTTGCCAAGTGACTCCCGTTTGTGAAATCAAAAACCACATCATTCTATAGATACATCTACAATGATGACATTCTGTGTCCCATCAATTTCAAGATTTGAAAAATTAACCCCAGTTGCATCAAATGACGCCACCAATTGGTTATTGAGAATTTGAGTATTCAATACTTGAAAACTCAAGTCAACATCATTGTTCTGAGTTGAAAATTCAAGCGTTTGCGTTTCTGACAACTCAACATCATTCACGTTTTCAAAACCAGAAAAAACAACGTTTAAAACATTCGAAGCAACCGAGCTATTTACGACTGAAACGGTTACTGTTTCCGTCGTTCTGGCTTGAACGCTTCCATTTGTAGGCTCAGGAATCTGTTCAATTGGTGCTTTTTGGCAACAGCTAAAAATTACTATTAGTGCCAAGGCGAACATACACATGATACTTCTCATAAGGCATTAGAATTTGGGGCCACTGCCGTTGCAGTAGCCGATTAAAGAATGAATTTGTCATCCCGCGCAAAAGCACGAGAGATTCATTCCATACCCACGGCGCAATGTGCACCTATAGCCATGAGTTAGCGCAAAGCCCGGCAGGGTAGAGGGGGCGACCCTCCACCAAATCGGTGGAATACAACCTTTTTGAAGTGTGAATTATCAGTAAAAAATAGGGCGGCAAAAGACCACCCATTCAAGTGTATTTTTATTTAGAAAACCATCTTCTGAAACTATCCATGTCTTGCGTTAAAGCCTCTATTTGT
>CALHBQ010000494.1 GCA_937930815.1 uncultured Saprospiraceae bacterium
TTAATTGAAAATCAATTGATTAAAAAAGGCGGAAGTGTCTCAATTGATGGCGTTAAGAAATATTTTAAAGAAAACCCAGATATGAGAGAAGAGGTTTTGTTTCATAACCCTTCTTATGTTTTCTTTGAGGAAAATGGTTCACAACCTTTGGGTTCTGGAACGGTGCCTTTAACTCCAAACTATTCGATTGCAGTTGATAAGACTAAAATTCCTTTAGGAAGTGTTCTATTAGCAGCGATTCCGATTTATCAAGATGGACGTATCGCAAATCATGAATATAGGTTTTTGCTCGCTCAAGATGTAGGAGGCGCAATCAATGGTACTGGTCATATTGATTTGTATTCTGGTTCAGGTGACAAAGGTCAAAAAGTTGCGTCACAATTGCACCACTATGGGAATTTATGGTTGTTAAAACCTAAATCCCAGACATAAAAACTACTTTCGTGTTTATCCAAACATAAAAAGCCTGCTGAATTAAATTCAGCAGGCTTTTCGTTTTTTTAAGGCAATTTTACCTCAATAAAGTAATATCGCCAGTGAGTGGTTCCTCTGAATCTCCTCTACATGCCAATTCAATAATATAGACATAAACACCAACAGGTTGGTCTTCCCCTTTATATTTTCCATCCCACTTTGCATTTGGACCACTTTCATCGTAAATTTTTTGTCCCCATCGGTTGAATATTTTCATAGAAAGAATTTCCTCTGCACCCACATCTATTAGGCAAAACATCTCATTTCTGGAATCACCGTTTGGTGAGAAAATATTTGGAATCGTAACATTTTCAGCGCTACATTGCTGAACTACTCTGATGTTGAATCTGAAGTTGACAGAGCATCCATTACTATCTGTAAAAGTCCCAATATATTCTACATCTTGAGTTGGGGTTGCAGTCACTACTCTTGAGCTGTCGTTGCTCAAATAAGTATTTGGTGTCCAATGATAATTAGTAAAACCAGCTGGTAATTCCATTACAATTGAATCTTCAAGTTCAATTGTAGTGTCACTCCACATTTGCGGAGGATACTGAATTTCGTTGTAGCTCAGAACACTAAGATCAATGGTAGTTATACAACTATTTGCAGATGTATCTATCCTTTGAATGATTGTATCCTTCCAAATCAGATTTCCATTAATTGAGATAGTATCTCCAAAACAATAATTTACGGTATCACTAGCAAACATTGGAATGAATTCAATGTGATCAATAAGAAAACTATCACAACCATCTGAAAAGCTTTGAAGCGTATCTCTTTTTATTGTATTTTCGACAATTGTATCTCCTCTTAAAAAAACGGTATCTCCTTCACATTTTTCAGTAAAATTCTCAGTGAACTTAATTTCTCCTTCTACGGCAACCGTAACAGAATCTCTACTTTCACACATTCCTGCTGTAGAACCAATTACATAATAAGTCGTAGTTTGACTTGGATTTACAGTTATAGATTGGCAGGAATCATTACAAATTAAAGTTGTGAGCGTCGTCCAAGCATAAGTATCAGCACCATTTACAAATAGTTCTATTGATTGTCCGCCACAAATTGTCACGTCATTGGAAACTGATAATTCAGGTGTAACTCCAAAGTCAATGAAAACGGTATCAGTCGCGGTGCAAGAAGTATTATTGTCTGTTACAATCAAAACAAATTCAGTTGATAAATTGGCGTTGACTGTTGGATTATGAATTAAGAAATCACTTAATAAAAAGTTTGGTTCCCAGAAATAAGTATAGCCTGGGTCGAAAAATGCATCTAATTGATAAGTGCCAACAAAGTTACAAAGGGAGGTATCTGGACCTGCATTCGCTATTGGGCCAGGTACAACTTCAATTGTAACTGAGTCTGTATTACTACAATTGGTATTTGAAATGTCAACAACGTAGGTTGCCGTTTGAGACGGCGAAACTACAGGATTAAAAACATTCGAATTAACTATCCCAGGCCCATTCCATGTAACAGACTGTGCTGGCGTTGTTGCCAATGTAATTGACTCTCCTGCACATATTTGTGCGTTTGGTGTGATAACCTGTGGTAATGGAAAAACATCCACACTTATTAAATGAAGCGTTGGACAATTTCCAGAATCCTCTGTCAAAATATAATTAAATGTTTGAACATCATTTGTTGTATTTAAAAAGCTAAAATCAGCCATTGGACAATCTGAACAAGATAGATTGATAGGGGTGTTCCAATAATAATTTGCACCTGAAACGGAAGAAACTCCAATTTGGATAATCTCTTCTGAACAAGCTGTTCGATCAGTTTGAACAACTTGCTGACCTGACAACATGATTTGTTCTGTAAAACAAGTACAGTTATTTTCTGGTGAAATAACGGCAATTACATTACAAATATCAGCTTCTGAAACATTCAATTGTCCAGAGATGGAAAACATTCCATTTACAAAATCATTTGCTGTTAATGTTTGATTTGTAATCAACATATCGCCAGGAGAAAAGAATCCATTTCCATCAGAATCTAAATAGAAACTAACCTCCAATGGATTTTGTGTGTCACTTCCATTGTTCGTTCCATTGAGAACAAAATCAATTCCATTCGTTCCTAAGGAGGAGGTGAAATTAGTGAATTGCCATTGAGGATATTCGACTTCAATTCTAATAAATCCAATTCCTGATTGCACAAAAACTGGACAGAAATCATTTGAAGTTTTACAAAATGCCTGTTTTGATTGAATGGTTTGTACTTGAATTATTTCATCCTGACAAGCACCATCTCCGTAGCCCGTTGTTTTGAAACTAAAACGAATATTTGCACCTGTTGTTAATCCTTCAATTAATGCCCAACTCAATACCGTGAAATCCCCGCGTGATTGAATTATTGGAGGAGTAGTCACCGCGTTTTCAACGTTAGTATAAGAGTTATTTACATAACTTATTCCGGGTGGTAAAGTGAGTAAAACACTATCACCTAAAACTGTGGTTCCAGATGTTTGTATTCTAACCGTTAAATCGAATTCTTCACCACAGCCTACAATTGATTCGCCATCGGGTGTAATTATGGCTTTGTAATCGGGAACGACTCCTTTTACGTTTATTTCTTCTCCTGGTTTGCTAAGTGTATTGGTTGGTTCATCACAACTGTTTCTACCTGAAATATTGGCAATAGCTGGGGCAGATGCAATCAATCCACAATTTGCAAATCCTAAGAACCGAATACTAAATGAATTCTCAGGTGAGTTCACGACGCCAGGTAATCCATCGTCATTGACAGCTGAAATGATGTCATTTATCAACCACGAATAATTACTATTTCCTAAATCTTGAGGGTCTGGAATGGAGATAAAATTCCCAGATGCAGTCGAATACGAAACTTGCGAGCTGCCTGGCAATATGGTCATCCCCGTTGGCATCAATACTTTCAAATTCAAATCGAAAGCGGTTCCTAAATCGGCATTAAAAACTTCAATCGTATGATATGGAATTGTATCACATAGTTCAACGGAGTCGAGTGGGGAAGTGATAGCCATTTCTAATTCTGGAAGCGGAGCAAATACATTAAGTTGATAGGTGTCTCGGTTACATGCAAATGCATTAAAAGATTGCAAAGGCTCACAATTCCAACCAAAATAAACATCTAAAGAATCAACTCCACAAAAATCAATGGTGCTTGAAATGTTATAATTGTTAATGTCATTTGGATCGTAAGTGCCCAATTGATAGATTCCATTATCTGGAGCAATTGTTTGGCCTGTATTCGTATTTGTTACTATAAAATCAAAAATTCTATTACTGCGCGAATTGATATGCATCCAAACATTTCTACCTTCTTCACCATCGTTTTCTAACTTAATGTCCCAATTTGCAGAATTGTCATTACTAACATAATTGGGGTTGTTTGCAATCATCTTTAAGTCTGCAATAATTGGTGTAAAACCTGTCGTTGAGCCAATCGTATCCATTTCAGTATCTGGAAATTCTGGAAAATCATGTAGGTAATCGTAAGTTCCGATTAGCTGCAAAGTGGCACCTTCATCAAAGCTACAGGCAACTGGTAAAGGTTTGAAACGATGAAAAATATTAAAATAAAATCCTTCATCATAGAGAGGATCTTGAAATTGAAGAATATCAAATTTATAAACACCAGTTTGAAGGGTCGGCGTAATTGGTGCATTTGTAACTGTTGCAGGGAAGTTGTTCATCCCCATGTTTACAATTCTTGATTCTACCAATTCATACCCAAACCCTAAAAGTAAATCCCATTGAGGTACCTGCATCAACGGTCGTACTTCATTTGGAAAAATATTTGGCTTTCCAAGTGATAGATTAAAGTTACTACCAACAGGTTGTTCGAATTCATCACATGGTAATGCATTAAAATTACCCACGTTTCTACGAAGTTGATATCCAATTACTTGGAAATCATTTCTTGGACGTCCACAGGATAAGCCCTCCTCTATATCTCCAAATTCGCTAAATAAATTTACTTCCGAATAATGTCTTAAATTTAAAACTCTAAGATCAGCATTAAAAATCAATCTATGTCTCGCTTCGAAATAAATTGAATCGCCCTCTGACAAAGCAAAGCCAGCAGGAATGGTAGAGCCTGGAATTGAAGATGCTCCTGGCAAATTAAGAGAATAAGTATAGGACAATAATCGCCAATCATCGAATGGGACTACAGGGCGAGTATTAACTACTCTAACTGCTATAAGTTGATCTTCCGCTGTCGTAAATCTATTGATTGGACACTCGTATTCTTCTCCAGTATCTTTGTCAATTATTTTTAATAATGCATCAACATTCTGTATTCCATTTTGCGAGCGGAACAATGCCGAATCTCTTGGAAATCCATTTACATCGTAAACCCGTATTGGTTCTCCATCATTTCCAAAATCAATAAAATGTCCTTCAAAACAAATTCTAAAATTAAGGTTTTCAGAATCGGTTGGGAATAAGTCATTGACTACTTCTCCAGCTATTTTTGTGATACTTGTGTCTCCGGGGAATAGTCTATCGTCACGTACTTCATCTCTTGGAGCAATAGAACCATCATCTGCAACTCTATCATCGTTGCTGTCTTTAAGACCAAGATTTACTCTTTCAAACTCTGCATCAAAATCAATATATGCTTCAAATGGATGGGAATCTAAATCACCTTCTCCACCTAGACATAAATATCTTAAATTGAACTCCTCACAATCAGATAATGAACATTCCAAACTTGGATTATTACCTATGAATTTTGTCATTACTTTCACCTGACTAGTATCGGTTACTCCGAGTGGTACCGTTCCGTCTAATTCAACTAATGAAGCCCTTATTTGTCCATCCCAGCATTCAGCAAAAAATCCATCGGGGCAGGTGGATACTAAAGCTACCAAATCCGCATCAGGGATAGGGAAGCAGCCAGGGGTGCAAGTATATTCTAAAAAGAAATTTGTCCAAACATGGTCACTCGACATTGGCAATGAAAAATCTAAAGTAACGAAGGTGTTTTCACCAACTTTGTTAATATCTGTATTGATGGGTGAGTCTCCTCCTAAAATAAATGGAGGAGAACTAGGCCAATCATACCCACATGGCAAATTAAATTGAATTTGAATAGTTCCAGTTGAGTCATCTAAAATTTCAGAAAACAGATCATATCTAAATTCATATCGATTTCCAGAGCGAATAAATTCACCTATAAAATAGGAAATAGAATCTTTTAACAACCTTCTGACGTCTGAAGTATAGGATTCAGGATTTCCTCGTTGTATAGAATCAACTGGACAAACTCTTTCAAAATAATGATTCCAGTTTAACGCTGGGATTCCCTCATCGCAAGCAATTTCGCAAAACTCATTAACCCAGGAGATTTCTACTGATTGATTAGGTAAGAACTCTGAGAATTCAATATTAAAACTGGTAAGGAGCGTTGTGTCGCAATCAGGATTATTAATAAATGTAAGCGGTTTTAGCCTATATGGAATTGCTCCTCCTCCTGAGGTGACAGAAATTGAAGACGAATCTTTCCCTGCCTTATTTGCTAAAATTTGAATATTAAGGTTTGTTGCTACATCATTTCCAACATTTGAAACTGTTAAAAATTCGGAATAATTTTGTCCTTCACAAAAATCTGAGGAAGCAATAACACTTGGCTCAAATTTAATTCGTGCAACTCTTGTGTATTCCTCTATGTTGATAGCAGCAGTTCTGGTTGTAGATTGACATATATCCCCATCGCAGCCCCAATTGAGGGTGATATAAGAATTAGATTGTTCAAATTCTTCTCCACAATTATCGATCGTTATTACTTCTTCGATAACAAACTCTTCATTGAAATCAAAAAAGTCATCTCCATTTCCACCAACAATATTTCGAAAATGACTTGCGTCAAAAGTTACTTTATACGTTGTTGAATCAAAACTTGGATTGGTGCCATTGGTAGAAATTAGAATTCCTCCTTGATGCAAATCAGTTAATTCGATTTGTTTTATTTTTGAAAAACGGGTGTTTCGTACTGTAATTCTTCTTCTGATTACATCTCCATATTGACCAGTAGTTGTTTCTGGTGAAATATCCGTAATGACCAAAAGTCCCGTTTCTACTCGATAAGGTTGAGTGATTATTCGATCATCGGTATCGTTAAATGCAACTGTTATGGTATTAGCAAATAATTTCCCTTGATTGATATCAGAAATGATTTGACAACTTGCCTGAGCGTCTATATCAAATTCATGATTTTGCATTGCAGCAAGATTCATAACGCTGAATTTCGGTCGATTCAGATTCGTAATGTCAAGTTCCGTTGCATCATTGACTGAGCCCGGAATGTAAGTGATACCATCGGGGAGCCAAACTTCAACTTCAATATTGATAATTTCGGAACTACCAGCCGCTAATTTGATGATGAATTCTCCACTTTCGCAAACTTCAATAAACGCTGGATTTTCGTAGTCTATTATAAGATTTTGAGAGAAAATTGAAAAGGGAAGCAGCAATAAAGCTGCAAGGGCAACCTGATTTAATGTGTTTTTAAGCATAGCAAATCTTTGGATAGCAAGAGGAAAAGCA